>JAMLHC010000006.1 GCA_023957335.1 Bacteroidota bacterium
AAATGTATGTAATCATCAATTCAACATCCGGTTCAAAAATTCAATTAGATGGCAGATATGGTCTCAGTACAGGAGTAAGCAATGACACCACAAACACACATGGTACAGTAATGATTAACAATCTAAATCACACAAGTGGTGATGGAGGGTATTCAAAGTATATGTTTTTCCCTGTGGTGCAGGGAACGATAGGGCGATGGGCAAGTAGTTGGACCTTTATAAAGCATGACACAATTTTTCCAATTTATGAAGTAGCTGGCAAGCAATATGAAAATGTTTTGCGGGTACATGACAATGCTAACGGAGCATATAATGCAGAAACCAAATTTTACCATGCCAAGCATATAGGAGTTATCAAAAAAGAAATATATGAAATGGATAAAGATAACCCCAATCCCAAACTACTACAAGTTTGGGAACTGACAGACTATAAGGTAATTCAATAAATAAAGTTATGAGAAAAATAACCCTACTTATCAGTATATTGTTGGTGATTATACTACAATCCTGCTTCAAAGAAAAAGAATGCAGAGAACCAACAGAAGGACCACCCATTGAACAGGAAATGAGGGATTGGATAATTTTTCAGCCTGGTAGCTATTGGATTTATTTAGACTCCATTACTAACACTACAGATAGCGTATTTGTTGTAGAAACTCAAGAAAGAAGTGAAGTTACTTATATAAAAAACAAGAAATGTCCACATACAGTTGGTCATGTTGCAGAAATAACAATGGCATCAAGTTTGGGAGGAAAATATTTTATATCTGGTGGCTATGGAATAGGAACTGGCGCACAAAACGATACTACTAATACAAGAGGAGCGAGTTCTATAAGAAACATCAACCATGCGGGAGGTGACGGAGGGCATTCCCTATATATGTTTTTCCCTGTGGTACAGGGAACGATAGGAGCATGGAATGGATTTACGTTTATAAAACATGATACTATTTACTCCACTTATGGAATAGCCGGCAAGCAATATGAAAATGTATTACGGGTACATGATACTGGCAACGGAGCATATAATGCAGAAACCAAATTTTACCATGCCAAGCATATAGGAGTTATCAAAAAAGAAATATATGAAATGGATAAAGACAACCCCAATCCCAAGCTTTTGCAAGTTTGGGAACTGACAGACTATAAGGTAATTCAATAAATAAAGTTATGAGAAAAATAATTTTACTTATCAGTACATTGTCGTTGATTGTCCTACAATCCTGCTTCAAAGAAAAAGAATGCAGAGAACTGACCCCGATATTATTAGAACAGGAAATGCTGGATTGGGTTTATTTTAAGGAAGGAAGTTACTGGATTTACAGAGATACTATAAGTGGTGTTATGGATAGTATTTATGTTACTAATGCGAGAATAGACAGGGAAGAGTACCAAAGTTCAAGAGAAAATTGTCCTTCTGCAATTTATGATGTTATATATGTTATTACTAATTCAAGTTTAGGTTATAAATTTCAATTAGATGGTAAATATGGAATGAGTAGTGGTGTACACAATGACACAACAAATATTAGAGGAAATATACTAATTCGGAATCTAAACCATGCAGGCGGTGACGGAGGGTATTCCCTATATATGTTTTTCCCTGTGGTACAAGGAACGATAGGAGCATGGAATGGATTTACGTTTATAAAACATGATACTATTTACTCCAATTATGAAGTAGCTGGCAAGCAATATGAAAATGTTTTGCGGGTACATGACAATGCTAACGGAGCATACAGCGCGGAAACCAAATTCTATCATGCCAAGCATATAGGAGTTATCAAAAAAGAAATATATGAAATGGATAGAGACAATCCTAAACCTAAACTACTACAAGTTTGGGAATTAATAGACTATAAAACAATTCAATAAATAAAGTTATGAGAAAAATAACCCTACTTATCAGTATATTGTTGGTGATTATACTACAATCCTGCTTCAAAGAAAAAAAATGTCCAAAACCTGCACCGCGCTTTTTAGAACAAGAAATGTTGGATTGGATAGTGTTTCAACCGGGGAGTTACTGGATATATATTGACTCAATTACAGGTTCTTATGATAGTGTTTATGTATCAGATGTATATACGGATACAATCCCTCTTGATCAATATTTAAGAAAAGGAATAAAATGTAATGCAGAATGGCGAGAACGGGTCCATATTGTAATGGAACAGACATATAATAATACAAAAATTGAACTTATAGGACTGTATGGTGTAAATAGTGGAGTAACAAACAATATAAATCCAGTTAGAGGGGCTGTTAATATTAAGAATATTAATCAGACTTCTGGAGATGGGGGCATTTCTGATTATATGTATTTCCCCGTTTTGCAGGGAACGGTGGGGGCATGGAATGGTTTTACTATTATCACACATGATACCTTATTTGCCACATTCAAAGTTTTCGACAAAACTTATCAGAATGTCTTATTGGTTTCAGATGGATACAATAGTGCTGTGAATGCTATTACAAAGTATTATCATGCTAAACACATCGGTGTAGTCAGAAAAGAAATATATAAGTTTAAAGGTTTTCATGACAAAGACCCGTTAGAGTTGCTCCATGTATGGGAATTAGCCGACTACAAAGTAATTCAATAAAACACAAAATTAAAAACAATTATCAATATGAAACATTTATTATTCTTTATTAGCCTGTTGATGCTGACAACACTCCATGCTGTTGCAGACTCAACTCAAAACTATGAACCTATGAGAAGAAGCGCCTTCTTTAGCATGGTACAAAGTAACGAAATAGCATTAGACACTTTTAACCAGGAATTTAGTGTGGATTACAAAGTGTATTTTACAGACACTACTAATCAAACTATCAGAGTGAAGTTAGCTTTTCCTCAGTTCAACACTGCCGAGCCGCGACCTGCTGAATCAGGTGCATTCTTTACCTTTCCAGGTAATCCAAATATTATCACAGGAAGTCATAACCCTGGAGATTCTATTTCCAATTCTCTCAAAATCGGCTTCAACAAAAGCAATATTCCCTTTTACTATCAGATAGTACAGGTGCAGATATGGAACAGTACGGAGGAGCAAGAATTATCTTCAGAATCGTTCATGGTTTACTTTACTCCTTGGAATACTATTGAAATTTGGAATGAGATAGATTTTGAAAGTTTGCATAGGGTTTGGTTTAGCCAATCTAACAACCATGATACAAGGGTATATATCAATAAAGATTCTTTGCCAATAACCGATTTGACACTTGAAGAATTTGCAAACGACAGCATTCCAAAATCTTATTACACTTAAAACTAAGCACCAAACAAACTATAAATTAAAAAGTAAAAAAACAATCGACAAATAAATTAGTTTCATCCATTTTTGCCTTTATCTTTGAATCGCAGAGTTTTGAAAAAAAAGAGCTATCCTTTTTCTGTGTTCTTTTGAATTTATCTAAACACATTCAAAAGTATTTCCCAAGCCAAGTTTCCTTATAGCTCTTTGAGGGAAGAAAGAACATTAAAAACATATACACTAAATAGCAATACAATCATGAAAAAACTAATAACCATCCTATCCTCTATCTTATTGTTGCTAATTGTATTTAGCAATAAGAGTTGTACAAAAGACAAGAATGATTGTTTTGATTGTACAGATGGACCAAGGGATACACTATACATAGAAAAAGATTTCCTTGACTATTGGTATGCAGAAACCGGTAGCTGGTGGGTGTTTAAAAGAACAGATACGGTAGGAGTAGATATTTATGATACGATGAGGGTGGTGTATCATACTAGAAAAGTAGTATTTGATAATTTGATTAATGGATTTCATGCATTCGAAAAATGTGATTTATATTTCACGCATTCAAATTTTCTTTTTAAGAACCCTGAATATAGAAATTCAATTGTTGGCGAATTTGATGCAGGCATTGAATCTTCACCATACTCTAACATAAATAAAATTTACTATGGATGGGTAATGAAAGATAATAGTTATTTTTATGTACCAGCTGATTCATTTGGGCGGAGGATGTTAGATTTAGAATTTCCCCTAATTGTTTCACAATTTGATTCAAGAAACCTGCCTTATATAATAGAGGAGAGTGATTTCATTCTAGAAACGCCTTATGGGGTATTAAATAACACTCTTATTTTAACTGACAAAAGCAATCTAAATGTTCGTTTCTGTATTAGTAGAAGCATCGGCATCAGCCGTATGGAAATCCATGGCGGTCAGATATGGGAACTCATTGACTGCAACATTATCAGAACACAATAAGAAGAAACTAAAAAATAAATATATTATGAAAAAACTAATAACCATCCTATTCTCTATCTTATTGTTGCTAATTGTATTTAGCAATAATAGTTGTACAAAAGACAAGAACGATTGTTTTGATTGTACAGATGGACCAAGAGATACGCTATACATAGAAAAAGATTTCCTTGACTATTGGTATGCAGAAACCGGTAGCTGGTGGGTGTTTAAAAGAACAGATACCATTGGAGTGGATATTTATGATACGATGAGGGTGGTGTATCATACTAGAAAAGTAGTATTTGATAATTTGATTAATGGATTTAGTGCTTTTGAAAAGGTGGATTTGTATTTCACTCATTCAAATTATATTTTTAAAACACCCGAATTAAATAATTCAATATCAGGACAATATGATGCATTAATTCTTTCCTCTCCATATTCTAATATTCATTCAATTGAATATGGGTGGGGTTTAAAAAGTGTTTTTGCTAAAACATTGACTAAACCTATTTTATCTTTGAAATACCCTTTTCTAATGCAAAGTGAAGAGACAAGAAAACTGCCTTATGCTGTTGAAGAAAATAATTATAATTTAATTACTCCATATGGTGAACTAAAGCAGACATTGATAATAAAAGATATTGAAGGGCTTAATATTAGGATTTATATAAGTAAAAACATAGGTATTAGCCGCATGGAACTACTAAATAGTCAGATATGGGAGCTCATAGACTGCAACATTATCAGAACACAATAAGAAGAAACTAAAAAATAAAGTTATGAAAAAGACAATTTTAATTGTTGCAGCCATGGTACTTACAACCCTTGTCGCTAAAAGGTTTAGTAAGACTTTCTACACAAGCAGTACAAAAGCTCATAATCATTTGTGCGAGCATAGCTTACATGAAAACAAACAAAACTCTATTGACAATAAGGATAATTTTATAACTGATTGTCATGAGTTGAATAACCATGAACTTTTAATGAAAATTGAGAGCTGTGTTACAGGCAGTATTGACGGAAATCATTCTGTTAACCTAACAGTTGTAGTTAATGATACCGTTGAATTTTCAGCAATAGAAATCAGTTCAGGCAACTATTTTGCGATGAGCAGCTTTCCATTGGATACAGGAACTGTTTACCTGCCTGACAGCAACGGATATCAAATCCATTTGAGTTACAATGAAATGGAATTGCCGGACTATTATCAGGAAATAAAAATTACCTTATTTACAAAAAATAACAGATACGATGAGTTTATTTACCTTTATTTTGAAAACGACAGCCTTTACACCTGGTCTGCTTATGACTTTCTCGGTTTGAACAGAGAGTGGATTATCCCACATTACAGCGAATCAATAGCTTTTAGTTTGGGCGAGATTGATACAATGACAATTCCTGCATTGGACACACTGTTACCTTTTCAATATATTCAGGTTCCGGGTAAATCGTATTCCGTTCCTGTAAACATAGATACAACGGGTTTAGAAGAGGACGAGCATTACAGAAGACTAATCAAGACTTTCAAGGGAAGGGTTACAGGTAATATAAGCCATTTACACAGAAACGACAACAATAGTGAGGTAACTCTAAATATTAAACGAATCAGAGTGCAAGTATGGGAACAGACAGGTGGATGGATGCCAGATAAATTATTAGTTTGGGGAGAAACTGATGCAAACGGAGATTTTGACTTATCCTACGAAAGAACTAAGCTCAATCTAGATGGTAATATTCGAGTTTATTTAAGAATTGTAAACATCAACGATTATGTGACGGTCTCGCGCTTTGAAATAAGTGGTAGCATAGTACCAGTAGCTGCGAGGTTAGGCAGCATGACACATAATTATACTGACGGAAATGAAGTAACCTTTAATTTAGGCAATATAAACATGCAGTCTGGCGAGTTAGCTCAGGTTTTTCACTGGACAGCAAGAGCAATGGAATATGTTAATGTAGAAATGAATGGCGAGAGTGGTTTTGAGATGAAACATATACGTATATTCATCGATAATGGCTGGTCCCGATATAATCTGGCAGGCAGCAGGGTTTGGCTAAACCCCATGCATATTTCTGCCGAAACAGTCGTTCAACACGAAACGGGGCATCATATTCATTTTCGGATTCTACAAAACGGGAAAAGACAGACTCATTCAGGAGGAACTCACACTTTTGCCCATAATAACAGCCATCCAAATCAAACGATTACCGAAGGGTTCGCAAATGCTGTAGCTTATATTACGGATGCAAGGTATTACTTGGATGATGATGAAGCTAATGACGTAAGACCATTAATAAGTTGGCTTGATAATAATCATAGACGCTTTGAATCGTTAAATAATACCACCCATCCATTTACAGCAGAAGAGCCTTTTGCAAGAACTCTGCTTGATTTGTTTGACGATGTGAGTAAATTTCAAGGTTTTGGTATTCCTACAAACACTGGAGATTGGGCTAATTTGATTAATGATGTAGTAGGAGGTGTCAGAAATGACTATGCAAACTTTTCTTATAAAGAAATTATGATGCCTTTTTATCAAAATCGATCTTCCGATGCAAACACTATTCAGGATTTGGGGCAGTATTTCAAACAATTAGTTGTAAACACTTCTGATTGTGAGATACGCAGACATATTAAAGAAGTAATGGATTGGAACTTGGTAAATACCAATAATCCCACTGCTTTTCCTGAACGCTTTTCAACAGATTTAATTTTTGTAACTCAAACCATAAACCACAGGAATGATAATCTTAGTCAGGATGATGATTTTAACCTTGTAGAAGGTACTCCGACATTTTATAATTATACTTACCATGCAATAGACCGTAGCGAACTTAACACCACCACAGGTTCATTCAACATTACCAACAATCACAACGGTTGGGGAACAAACCTTTCAGATCCGCTTATCATAACAGATGGTCAAAATTTATTCATTAACAACAATATCAACAGCAATTGGACAAATGGCAGCAACTCCAACCCTGCGCAACACAGCCATGTTAATATGTCATTTTGCAATCAACTCACAACAGTAGAAGAAACAGGAAGAATCATTATAGGAGATTGGACAGAATATTCAACCGCTACCGCTTACATTGGTTCCGGTACTACCATCGTTCTCGAATCCGGTTCTGAACTCATCATCAATAACAACTCCAAACTTGTCATCGAGGCAGGCGGACGAATTGATTTCCACCCCGGAGCAAAGATTGTTCTCAACGGTGACAATGCGGTTTTAGAAATAAAAGGAGACATCCGCCTGATGCCCAATGCAGATTTTGCAGTAGAGGGCGGAGCACAAGGGTTTGGATATTTGAAAATACACCGCAATGAAAACCATGCCTGGAAAAAACCCATTTATGGCATGGGAAATAACAAAATCCTGTTGGAAGGAAGCAGCACAAGCCACAAGCTAATAGAAGTGACAGGAAATGAAGGCTGGTTTGTTCCCAACAGCATTTCCACGGTTCAAATTAGCAACTGCCAAATAGAATTGGGCAGTACAAGCCGCCTCAACATGGAAATGGCAAACACCCTTGTCATGGAAGACGTACAGGTGCTGCCCATCCACTCCACCCAATCGCCCCGACACAAAGGCATACAAATTTGGGGTTGGGGTGCTGCCTCTGCCCTGACACGAGTAAAAATCACACACGGAGAAAACGGACTGTTGTATTATCCCCTCTGGCAGCACGAGCAACAATCCGATATCCATGTTCGCAACCATGTACGCACCCACACAGTTGAGGACTGCGATTTTGAAAATAACCAGACGGGTATTAAAGCAATACGAGTACCCGTGTGGGTCAAAGACAGCCGTTTTAGCGGGTACGAAACTAGCGGAATCCTTACCTATGGGACGGTGTCCAGTAGGGTATATATAGTAAACAATCTTTTTCATCATTCAGCCGCTCCATCCACCTCCACCGGCATCCTGTTTCAGGGTACAAGCGGAATCAACAATGTGAATATTCGCAAAAATGAAATCACTGACAATAGAGTTGCAATACACGGATTTGCCGCTACTGTGTTTGCAGGCTGCAATCAAATCTATGGTAACGCCAGTGCATTTCACTTGGAAGAACACGCAGACCTTTATGCAAGCTCCCAAAGGCTGAGCGGATATAACACGTTAAGTTCAAACCCCAATGCAATCATGAGCAGATACAATGGAATGGTTTGGTTAAATGAGGGCTATAATATCCTGTCGAGCAATCCCAACCATCTGCAAAAAGACCTGTCTTTTTTCCTCAACGGAAAAATAGGCACTACCCTACCCACGCCCAACTTGTCATCCAGCTACAATTTCATTAACCCCACACCGGAATACATGCTTGCTGACGGGCAATATGCACAAGCGGATTGGACAGACGGCAACACCCATGCTCCCTTTAACACGTTTCTGTATAACCGATACACCCCCAACATGAACCAATATTATACATTTGATTTTGGAGCCCCTCCCATTTCCGTCACTTATACCTATCTCACAGAGGAGATACAGACGGAATGTGCACAAAGCAAATGGGAGGATTTTTCGCTCCCTCCGGTTTCAAATCCTGCTGACTATGCAGACGAAATTTATTCCCATGACAATCTCGCCTCCGGCTTTCTTGTTTTTAACACCCCTAACTTCCCAAACTTAGAACTAAACGACATCAGAGCCTCTCTCTTTGAAGCAGGATATTCCCTGACACAATACTCCCCCACCGCTATTATCCATTTGTACAAAGAGGTTTTGGTGGATAATTATATTAGCAATACGGCTGTCAATGTTGGATACAACGAGTTGCTCAAACAACTCTTGGAACAAGTCGCATATTGGTCGGAAAACATGCATATAAACAACCGGGTGAGCGACAGTCTGCAAGAAGGTTCGGAATATACAATGCTCCACAATTTGCTGGAGGACATCCTGACCCAAAGCACTTTGGATTCCAATCACTTTATGCATGGAGATTCTTTTGGATTAAGGACTATGCAAGCAGAATTAAAGCGTGTGGCTGGGAATTATCAGAGCGCCCTTGCTGCCATAGAGAATATACGCAGCACGGCATTGAGTCCTTTTGAAAACTTTGTCTTGGACAAACTTGAATGTCAGAACCATGCCGAACAAGATTTGCGAGAAGGTGTAGTTTCTCCTGACAGTGTTTTTAGCCTCTATCCGTGTCTGGATGGCTATTTTGTAGAAGTGCCGTCCGAAAACGAAAACAGGGTGCTTAACACAGATATAATCACATCCTCTCAAAGTGCTCTCTGGGTATATCCTAATCCCGCATCCAAAGAACTGTTTGTGCAAACAGCAACAGAGGCAGGCACGTATTTCATCTACAATATTACCGGCAGCCTTGTCGTAGCAGGCAGACTCAACGACAAGCGAATAGACATCAGCGAACTGAGCGAAGGCATGTATTTCATCCGGCTCAACACCGCTGCACAAACCTGTCATGCCAAGTTTGTTGTTGCAAAGGAATAAAAAGTGTAAACCGGGAAAACCTATCTCAAATCAATGGCTTCTAAGGGCAATACCCGCAACACTTCACTACAACCCCAACACCTTTTTATGCTTATCCAGATTTTTCCGAAAATAGACATAATCCAGATTTAATTTAAATGAGATACGCTGCATGAAGCTGATTTTATTAAGGTCATAGAAATCTTTAAAGTTTTGACCATAAACCAATGGCATATATATTTCAGCAACATCTTTCAATAAAACAAAGGAAATACCTCCTACCCAATAAAGAGTGGCTTTATCAAACAAACTCGGATTGAGCGCAAAGTCACCATATACACGCACAATTTTAATCAAAGGCAAACTACTCTCAAGTTTAAGCGTCATATAGGAATTGCCTATAAATGAAGGGGCATTGATTCTCATATCTCCACCTTGGGTGATTAACTGTTGACCCCAAATATTATTTTTAATACTCTCATTGCGTCCCATCATCAAATCATTGAACAAATAGTCAAAAGTACCTGAATTTCCGCTTCCCCTAAAAAGATAAATCCCGCTCAAACCCTTGGATTGGTATAGTATGGCACCGGTTCTAAACTCTGCTTTCATTCCCCTGCCCTTTTTGTTCAATACTTGTTCTATCGAATAACTGAAATCAAACTTTGCGAATTGAACATGGTTGGCTTGGTAGCCAATGCCTGTATTTCCACCTTCCAATCCAAAGTTCATTGATTGAGGGTTGACAGCATGGAAGTCTTTGAAACGGTATTGAATCCTAAGATAACGAGCGCGCGTAGAAGGATTAAATTGCAAAACATAAGTAGTGTCTAATGTCTCATTATAAATTCCATAGGTAGTTTTGTCAGAAAAAATTCCAATGGCTTCAATGTTTAACTTCTTCTCAAATCTTTGTGCAGCTTTGCCCTTGGTTTTAAAATAGAAAGTAACAAAAGGATTAATTTTATTATAGACATTAGCAAAACCATTGGGTTTGTAGTCAAACCGACTTGTATTTACTCCGGTTGAAATTCTGTAAAAAGGTTTGCCAAATACCCTGAAATTAAACTTAACTTCAGCCATTCCTATGATACTTTGCGATTTGAGCGCGTACATCGGCATCAAACTGAATTCAAACTTTTTATTAGGGAAAACCCTATTGTACATATTCACGCCAAATCCCCAACCTGAATATAGATTTGTGCCCACGGCAGGTTGCACAATCAGCTCTCTTTTGTATTGATTTTCAATAATTGACAGCATCTTAACTGTGAGTTTGGATCCGGGCTTAATTTTTTTATTTTCTTTCCCAAGTTTAACAAGGTTGTCAACCCTTTTATTTTCAGGCAACAGAAGATATGGGTCTATCCTAAAATCTTCCAACCTGCCATATATTGTACGCACTTGAATTACCGTATCCTGATTGTAGAAGGGTGCTACGAATCCTTTTTCAATAAACATATTTCCATCCTGTTGCACAAATCCATATTGTAGGGGAATTTTGAGTTCTGAATTATTTCGGATTTTAACTTCAAAATTATTTGGGGTTAACTGTTTGATATATACAATAGAGAAGTTGGTTCCTTTGAAGTCATGCAACATTCCCTCAAAAAACCAATTCAGATTTTGTTTAGTAGAGTTCTCAAAAGATGTTTGCATATCCTTCGGTAGCGGGTGTTTGAACTTCCATTTTTGGTAATAATCAGACATGGCTTTTCTGAAAACTGCATCACCGAGATATTCGCGCAAATAAGTAAATGAATGAGGATTCCGTCCATACACA
This sequence comes from Bacteroidota bacterium, assembly GCA_023957335.1. Taxonomy (NCBI): domain Bacteria; kingdom Pseudomonadati; phylum Bacteroidota; species Bacteroidota bacterium. The sequence continues at coordinate 11,469 of JAMLHC010000006.1, forward strand.
ACCGAATAATAGCTCATAGAATTATATTCCTCAGCCGGCAAATCTCCACTTTGAGACTCCCCCATCCTTCTATAATCCAAGTCTAATAATTTGTCAATGTTTGAATTGGCGAAACTCAATGCAACACCGGTATTAACAGACGACATACGTACAGCATCAATTTCAAATCCTCTTTTAGAAGTAATGGAATATAAATTCTCATAAAAAGTATTTACAGATTCATCCATCCACGGGAATTGACGCTCATTTGAGCCTAAAACACCGTAAAACCAATTGTGCCCTATTTCGTGCATCACAGTGCTAAAATCATTGGATGCGCATATTGTAATCGTGGGATATTCCATACCTCCACCGGCTTCTAATGGACCAATTACAACTGAACAAACATTATAGCCATAATCTCCCACATGGTCTGAATAATGAATAAGCGAAGTTTCAATCTTATCCAAATCTCTATCGTTTGGTATTTGGGTTGAAAAGAAACGAGTAAAAACGGCTTTACCACTTTTGAGTTTAATCTCTCTTCCAATAACTTTAAATTTTGAGGAAGCAAACCATGCAAAGTCATGTACATTTTGTTGGGTATAAACCACAGTATGCTTATCCGTCCATGGCATAGCAGGCTTGTTTCTAACTATCTGAACTTTTGTATAAGTATGGCCTTTTGTTGTTACTTTGTGTTCAAGTGTATCAATCTTGTCATAAGTTCCCAAATAAAAATCGGAAAGACTGTCGAAATAAACCTTTTCTTGTTCGGTCTGTATTTCACCTGAAGAAGCAACCAAAAAATCTTTAGGTACAGTAATTGAAACTTTATAATCTCCAAACTCACTGTAAAACTCACCTTGGTCAAGGTATGGCATGGTGTTCCAGCCGTTCACATCATACACTGCTGGCTTTGGATACCATTGGGTTGCTGCCACAAATGTTGCGGACGCTCCCATTCTGGAATAGAACGGAGGCACCAATACAGTAAAATCCATATCCATTGTTAGAGATTCGTTAGGTAAGAGAGGCTTGGCAAGAACAACTTTGGCAATTTCCGTTTCTGCATTCAACATCTCTGCATTCTGTCCGTTTACTTTTATATTGCTAACATTGATATTGCCTTTCTTGGCTCCGGGCAATAAAAAATCTTTTTTGCCCATTGTCCCCATTTGAAGCGCATAAGGAGTGGAATTATCCCGATATGCATTGGGCCACAAATGCAGATAAATTTCGTGCAATGTATCAGGTGAATTATTAATATATTCCACACTTTGGCTTGCTTTTAAATAAGCTCTTTCATTTTCATAAACTAACTCAACCTGAATTTCATGGTTAACTTTCTGCTGCCAGACTGATTGTTTCACAAAAAAGCTCTTTTCTTGGGCAAACACCGCGTTACACAACAAAAGAATTAATAATAGAGAGTATCTTTGCATATTGAATTTGAGTGGCAAGTTTAGTTAATAAAATATGGAAAAGTTAAAAAGCACCCTTATTTTATTCATTTACTTTTGACTTGAACTTAAACATAACAATAGTATGTGGGAAGAAGAAGACGAAGACGAAGAAGATTACTTTATTGAACCGGACAGCAAACAATCCGAGGAATTATTATCACGATTTTCCGAATGGGAGTCAGGTGCAACCGGGTACTTTAGTGAAATTGAGTTAGAGTTTCTCTATGAACATTTCTGGCATGCCTCACGAAAAAACAATGCTCAAGTCAAAAAGGTATTAGAATTAGGGATTGATACTTTTCCTAATTCAGCGGTATTCTACCTATATCTTGCAATGTATTACTTGGAAAATGATTTACCGAAAACGGCAATTCCAATTCTCTTTAATGCAAAACTACTGGACCCTATGAACCCCAATGTAACAATGCGGCTGTCCGAATGTTATGAAGCATTGGGAGAATACAATAAATCTTATGAAATCTTGAAAGAAACAGAGTCTTCTATTCCGGAATTTAATTTAGAGTTACAAATTAAATTGACAACACTCCTATTTCGATTTGAACGCAAGGACGAAGCCATGCACAAGTTAGTTCAATTAGTTAAGTTTGATTGCAGTAATGATATAGAATGTGCTCTTTCACCCATGATATTTGACCACGAAACCGTCTTAGAAGCTACTGAGACGCTTATTAATGAAGATCCGTTCAATTGCAATTATTGGCTTTTCAAAGGTCAATTAGCGCTCATGTATATAGAGGATGTAGAACTTGCAATTGAATCTTATGAATATGCTCACTACTTAAACGAAAAAGATTCGCAAGCAATATTTTCTCTGGGGCTTTGCCACCAAGAGAGTAAACATTACAATTTAGCAAAAAAGTATTTTACAGAAGCGTCAGAAGCAGGTTATCCGAAAGAAGATTGTATTATTCACACTGCAATTTGCATGAATCGCCTTGAAGACTATGCACAGGCTCGTTTTATTCTACTAAACTTACTCTCCAACGAAGAAGCCAATCGGGATGTAGTATATGCTGAAATAGGGTATTCATATCTGTATCAAGGAGATGCAGCCAAAGCAATGCCTTATATAAAAAAGTCGCTTGGACACTTCACCAATATTGAAAACTATCTTTTACTTGGAGAAGCTGCACTGATGCTCAATGATACTGATGAGTTGATTAATAGCTTTAACCTTGCCAAGTTATTTTATAATGCTGAACTTGACTATCTTACTAGTCGTTTTTTCGGGTTATTCTTACGTGCAGAAGAGTTGACATATATGTATGAAGTATATGTTTTCCATAAAACAGAAGATAGTGAATCAGAATTCTCATTGCTCACCATGCTCTTAGCCGCGTTGATTGCCAGAACTGAAGGAAAAAACCTGCATTTTATGCAAGAAATGATGAACTGCTTTACGCTCAACGCTGCTGACACAATTGAATATTTGGAGATGATAGACAAAGACTTAGTTCAAGACCCTGAAATCATGAACTTGAAAGAATTGTTTTGAAAAAATTACTTTTGCGACCGCAAATGAACAATCAAAGTCTTTTCCATCTTATCAATATACCTGAACGTACTGCAAAGCCCCGCACAAATGGATTAACAATGGTGATGGACAAAGGGGCAAGTTTAAACGAAGCGCAATCCTTAGCTGAAAACGGTGAGCACATTATAGACCTTATAAAACTTGGATTTGGCACTGCATACATAACTCCCAGATTAAAAGAAAAAATTGCCTTATATCAACAAGCCGGATTTAAGGTTTATTTAGGAGGAACGCTGTTTGAGGCTTACTTGATACGCGGACAATTTGATGACTACTGCCGACTGCTTGACAACCTTAAACTTGACACAGTTGAAGTTTCAGATGGCTCAATATTAATTTCACATGAAGAAAAGTGTAAACACATCGAAACGCTCTCTAAACAATTTACTGTACTTAGCGAAGTAGGCTCTAAAGATGCTGAAAAAATCATCCCTCATCATGAATGGATTGCGATGATGAAAACAGAGTTGGAAGCAGGTGCATGGAAAGTCATTGCAGAAGCACGTGAAAGCGGTACGGTTGGTATTTTTAAAGAAAAAGGTGAAGTGCGAACAGATTTGATCGATCAGATTGTCAATACCATACCGGAAGCGCAAATTTTATGGGAAGCTCCACTAAAATCTCAACAAGTGTGGTTTATCAAACTATTTGGACAAAATGTAAATTTGGGTAATATCAACCCACACGACATCATCGCATTGGAAGCCTTACGTTTAGGTCTCCGTGGCGACAGCTTTAATTTCTTTCTTTGATTTGTTCTACCGGACAGACAGCACTGCACAGACTCCTGTCAACATTCAAACACCAAGGATGTCAAATCCCAATCATGACAACCCTTCTCCAAAAGATTTTAGTATTGAACAAAACGGACTGAATGAGACCTATCTGTGGAGCGAGGAAACTAATTTATTGCAGGGAATCAACATAAACCTGGAGCCAAGCAAAGAATCTGTAATTTATATGCAGTAAAAAAAAACGCATATTATGAGGTGAACTTTGACTAAGTTTGTCATTACATTTTACAACCATAAATATCATGAAAAAATTATTACTCTCTTTTTTTTCCATCTGCTTATTCAGTTCCCCTTTATTTGCCAAACATGTGGATATTGAAACAGCAAGAAATGTAGGACAAGGCTTTATTGCAAAGTATAGCAAAACCCCTGAACGCAGAGAAACTCCAACGCTCTCACTATCAAGCAAACCTACGTATGAGATTAACCAAACCACTCATACTTTGTATTATATATTCAATGTTAATTCGACAGGATTTATTATTGTTGCTGGTGACGACAAGATAACACCCATCATTGCCTATTCCAACGAAGGCACTTTCAACCCTTCTAATATTCCTTTCAGCGTAAAAGCTTGGTTAGAAGAATATAACGAGCAAATAAAAAACATTCTCTATAACAACATTCCCTCAAACCCACAAATTGAACAGGAATGGCAAATTTATTCAGGCTCCGGTGTCCAGCCTACTGCTCCTGCAGGTGCTACCGCCACCAAAGTAGATCCTTTGGTAAAAACCAAATGGAATCAACGTCCTTATGTCAATGATATGTGTCCGGGAGGCTCTGTAACAGGCTGTGTAGCTACCGCAATGGCTCAGGTGCTCAAATTCTGGAACTACCCTCCTACCGGCACAGGTTTCCACTCCTATAACCACAAATCTTATGGCAGTCTTTCAGCAAATTTCGGCAGCAGAACATACCAATGGGACTCCATGCCCAACTTGGTTAACAGTCCAAACAATGCAGTAGCTACATTGATGTATGATTGTGGTGTCAGTGTGAACATGAATTACAGCCCATCCTCAAGCGGTGCTTATGTAATTACTTCGCAAAGTCCTGTACAGAATTGTACTGAATACGCACTTAGAAACTACTTTGATTACAAGTCTTCACTTCAAGGAGTTGTCAGAAGTAGTTATAGCGAAGCACAATGGATAGCAGCTCTCAAAAAAGAGCTTGATGAAGGACGTCCTATTATTTATGCCGGATTTGGCTCCGGTGGCGGACACTGTTTTATATGTGACGGCTATGATGAAGCAGGTTTATTTCATTTTAACTGGGGCTGGGGAGGTTCTTATGATGGTTATTTCTCTATCAACGCATTGAATCCATCCGGTGTTGGTACGGGAGGAGGAACCGGAGGTTTCAATTCCGGACATCAAGCTATTCTTGGGGTAGAGCCAACAGACGGAACAGGGCTAAACAAAAATACCCGATTGGAACTCAATGCGGTTATTACCGCTCCCGACACCGCAATTTGGTTTAAGAGCCAATTTCAAGTTTCTGTCAGTATCAAAAATTTTGGTATCAGCAATTTTTCAGGCAAATTGGGTGCTGCCATTTTTGATAAAAACATGCAATTCTTATCTTTCATAGATAGTACAAATGCATCCATTAAAAACGACAGCAGTTTTGCTGCCTTATTTAAAAATAAAGGAAGTGCCGCTTATGTTCCCGGAAATTATTTTGTGCAAATATTTTACAAAAAAACGGATGGTGGTTGGACGATAATTGGCGACAGTTTGTTCGCAAATTCAGCACAAATTCAGTTCAAATTCTCCTCAGATGAAATCGAGACTAATTCAAACTTTGTTATCACCGGAGACAAACTTGTCCTGAGTGAGAGTGCTAATATTGCTGTAAGCGTTAAGAACAGCAGCGATTTTGCCACTTTTGTAGGCACATACAGAATCAGTCTATCCAATTTAGACGGCTCATTAGCACAAACAATTGGCACATCAACAGAAGCGGGTGTTTTCCCTGATGCAAACAGAAATCTTAATATTTCGGGAATTATCAGCGTTCCTCCCGGTACATATTTAATGGATGTGTCATACAAATACCAAGGTTCTCCTCAATGGTACTATGCCGGAAGCACTAATTTTTCAAATCCTATTTATGTGAAAGTAATCTCACCCATTCTTTCACCTGACAAATATGAAAACAACGACAGCATTGGTGCTGCCTATCTCCTGCCGGTAACATTTTCCGGACTCACTGCCAAAGTGAAATCAAGCGAATCCAATATACACATTGGCACAGACAATGATTTCTATAAAATCAAACTACCCGCAGGAAATAACTATACTGTCAAGGCGCGACTGCAAGACTCATACAGCAGTGATGACGGCAACGATTATTATGTGGACGCACTCTTCTCCTATTCTTTAGACAGCATTACTTGGACAGAAACTTATGACGATGTGATGCCCGGTCAGATTGTGTTGGATAATAACCAAGGTGGCACTATCTATTTTCACGTTGCGCCATATTTCGAAGGCGAAAATGGAACCTATTTGCTTGATATCACAGTTGAAAAAGACGACAAAAGCAGTGTTCTTGCAATCCTTGCAGACGGCATAGTCAACTTGTATCCCAATCCTGCCAATTCTTACATTGTTGTAGATGTTAGCCAATATCCTGAAAACATTGACAAAATTGAAATTTGGGATTTAACCGGCAAATTAATCAGCCAAACCACGGTTAACGGTTCTAACCGACTGATTGAGATACCTACCCTCCATATTCCAAACGGCATTTACCTGATTCAGACCAGCAGCCAGCATTATATTGACACAAAAAGATTAGTGATTTTCAAAGACTAAAATCACGCAAACCAAATCCCTTTTTCAGCCGTGCTTGGTGATATTACCATGCACGGCTGAAAAAGAAGGTAATAGTATTTTAACACTTCTGTACTATTATATTTTCAGGAATATAGAAATCGCAATTCTCATTCATAGTAGAAATTAATTTAAGAAACCAAAAATTCAATGTTAAGTTTGCAAAACAATTGTGGCTTGAATTTTTATGTTCTTGTTTATAATAAGTTACAAGATAAATTTTCACGACAGAAGGCTTATCACTATCTTATAAAATATAATTTTGTTTGTGAATTACTATATTCACATACTTCCCAAATCAGCAAGTAGAACCATATACAATGAAAAATGAACCAATGCCAACATACATTTCAATTTTAAGAGGTATAAATGTAAGTGGACAAAAATTAATCAAAATGGATGTTTTAAAAAAGATGTATGAGAAACTAACATTTGAAAATATCAGGATCTATGTTAAAAGCGGAAATGTTATTTTTTCTTCAAATGAAAAAGAGCCGAAAAAGCTAGAGAAAATAATCTCAACTAAAATTAAAACTGAATTAGGATTTGATGTTCCTGTTATTGTCTTAACTGTAAAAGCTTTGGAAAACATTATTCAGAAAAACCCGTTCGCAAAAGATGCTTTGAAAGATGTTTCATTTTTACACGTTACGTTTTTGGCTGACAGACCGGAACACTTTAATAAAGAGATTATCATCGAAAAATGCTTATCTAATGAAGAAATTGAGTTTTCGCCCAATGCAATTTATCTTTATTGTCCAAATGGATATGGTAAGACAAAGCTTAATAATAGTTATTTAGAAGCTAAACTAAACGTAACAGCTACAACACGCAATTGGAAAACTACAAACGAACTTTTTAAATTAGCTACATTAATATAACAAGCAAATACATACCACTCTCAACTCTATCAACAAAAGCAAGACAATTCGTAAAACTCACACTTATCAATTGAAAACGTCATTACTTACCGCAACTGCAAAAAGCATAGAATTACATGTAATTTACAAAGTAAAAATTAACATTAATGCTGTTTATATAACTAAAATTTAGGCTAAAAAGTCCACATCAAATCACTAAACAATGAAAGTGACAGAGAATTAATAATGACTGCCATGCAAAATTCAGACGATTACAATATAACTTTACTCCTTTTCCACTAACAGCCTTTCACAAACCGTTTGGCTTAAAGTTTCTGATAAACGTTTACCATAGCTGACAACCATTGTATTATCAAATGGTTCAACCGATATTATTTTTAACATTAAACCTAAACTCAATTCCCGGCTGTTAAGAAAACTCAAAAAATCAGCAGTGGTATTGATTACCGCAGACAATTTGACCTTATCCCCAGCCCTACATTCACTCAAATTGCTGTATGCTACCCAAACCATTTTACCGTTTTTGTCGGGAATAGGCGAACCATGAGGGTCAAACTTCGGGAAACCAAGTAGTTCGTCCATTTTAGCAAAAAGTTCAGGTGACTTAATATGTTCAACCTGTTCGGCTATATCGTGAACTTGCTCCCAACCAAAGCCCATTTGCTCCACCAAAAACATTTCCGTAAGACGGTGCTTCCGAATAATCAATATAGCTTCTTTTTTTCCTTTATCAGTGAGCTTTAATGGCTTGTAACTTTCGTAATGCACTAATTTTTTGGATGCTAGTTTTTTCATCATACTGGTCACAGTAGGCATTTTTATCTCTAAGTGTTTAGACAGTTCATTTACGTTAACTTCACCTTTATCAATAGATATAGAAAACAACGCTTTTAAATAATTTTCTTCTGTCAAAGAGTTCATTTTACAAAAATACATATTGATTTTGGTTATCATCTAACTATTAAAAATATTATCAAAATATTATTGTTTGATTAGTCTAACTTTTTACTTTTGCAAGCTAAACAATAATGGCTGATGCAAAATACAAAATATAACAGAACCCTTATTTTAGCAGTAACAATGCTGCTGGCAAGTATAGCAACACATGCACAATCGGCCACCATAAAAGGTAAAGTAAGATTCGAAAATCAACCCGTAGAGTTTGCAAATGTGGTTTTGGGCGAAACTATCTATGGTTCGTCAACTAACACAACCGGTGCATTTCTAATACAAAATATTCCTGCGGGAACATATAAGGTAACAGTTACTGCGATTGGTTTTGACATATCTGAAAAGACGATCACACTTACAGAGTATGAAACAAAATCTGTTGATTTCGACTTAGTTTCCAATCACTTGTCATTGGGCGAAGTAGTAATATCAGGAACAATGAAAGAAGTATCTAAATTGGAAAGCCCTGTCCCTGTTGAAGTTTATAGTGCTAAATTTTTTAAAGCAAATCCTACCTCGTCCATTTTTGATGCTTTACAAAATGTAAACGGTGTACGTCCTCAAATAAATTGCAATGTTTGCAACACTGGCGACATTCATATCAATGGTTTGGAAGGTCCGTATACAATGGTCTTGATTGACGGAATGCCTATTGTAAGTGGACTTTCTACAGTTTACGGTTTGCAAGGTATTCCGCAAGATTTGATAGAAAGAGTTGAGATTGTTAAAGGTCCTGCGTCCACACTGTACGGGAGTGAAGCGGTTGGCGGACTTATCAATATCATTACTAAAAAGCCTAACAATGCACCAATCTTTTCAGCAGACATATATGGCACAACTTGGGGTGAACTGAACACTGACCTTGCAGGCAAATTCAATGCAAGCAAGAAAGTGCAATCTTTAATTGGTGTTAACTACTTTAATTATTCGCTTCCTATTGACAATAATAAAGACGGTTTTACGGATTTAACTTTACAAGACAGAATTGCTGTTTTCAATAAATGGAATTTCGAAAGAAAATACAATCGTATTTTCACATTGGCAGGTCGCTATATATATGAAGACCGTTGGGGAGGAGAAATGAATTGGGCAAAGAAATACAGAGGCGGGAATGTAGTATATGGCGAAAGTATTTATACCAAACGTTGGGAAATCTTTGGCACTTATCAATTGCCTGTCAAGGAAACAATTATGTTTCAGTTCAGTGCCAATGGGCACGACCAGAATAGTGCTTATGGCAAGATCACTTACATAGCAAAACAATACATAGGTTTCGGACAACTGACTTGGAACAAGCGAGTAAAATGGAATGATATTTTTGTTGGTTCAACTTTCCGATATACCTATTATGACGACAACACACCTGCAACTACTATGTTTGACACACTTGGCACAAAACAAAATCTGACTTCAAATACATATCTTCCCGGAGTATTTATTCAGGACGAAATCAGCATCAACGAGAATAACAAAGTACTTATTGGTATTCGCTACGATTACAATTCTATTCACGGTAGTATTGTTACGCCACGCTTTAATTACAAATGGAATTCAAAAAATAAAAATAATGTCATACGTATGAGTCTCGGAAATGGATATCGTGTAGCAAACGTATTTACCGAAGACCACGCAGCATTGACAGGAGCTAGAAAAATTGAATTTTTATCAGACCTAAAACCAGAAACTTCTTGGAATGGAAATATCAATTTTGTAAAAAAGATTTATGCAAAAATCAGGACATTTATTGGCATAGATGCATCTGTATTCTATACTTATTTTACTAATAAGATTATTGCCGATTACGACACAGACCCAAATAAAATTATTTACGATAATTTGGACGGACACGCAATATCGCAAGGTATTTCATTAAATCTTGATATTGCTTTCAAGAATGGGTTGAAATTTCTTTTAGGAGGTACATACATGGACGTTTACAGTATTAAGAATGATATAAAAACCAGACAGATGTTTACCGAACATGTAACAGGTGTATGGAATGCAGGATATACCATCAGAAAAATCGGACTTTCTTTTGACTATACAGGTAATGTTTACAGCCCGATGCGCTTGCCTTTGTTAAGCAATTTTGACCCACGTAGCGAATATTCACCTTGGTACAGTATTCAAAACATCCAGATAACTAAGAAATTCACTAAAGGTTTTGAAGTGTATGGTGGTGTGAAAAACCTTTTGAATTGGACACCAAACAAACGAAATCCCTTTATCATAGCAAGAACCAACGACCCTTTTGACAAAGACGTGCAGTTTGATGCTAACGGACAAGCAATGGTTACACCAAACAATCCTTACGGACTGACGTTTGACCCTGCTTACGTTTATGCTTCCAATCAGGGTATCAGAGGCTTTTTGGGGATTAGATATACGTTTAAGTAAGGAGGTTTTTTATGTGGGAAACAAATTCGCTTTGGTTTGAAATTGCAATAGTAAGCATTACCATTGCTTTAGGTCATATTCTTTTGGGGCACTTTGAAGAACGAACGCCAAGAATACGAAAATTGATTAAGTACATAGTAACATTAATTGTGGTAGTCGGGCTATCCCTATGCTTTGGAAGAACAGTCGCACTTACTGTTTACTCTATTTTCTTCATTCCTGTTTTATACATACACGGAGTTTTGCTTCCCAAAAAAGGGATAAACGGGTGGACAGGCGAACCCAAATCAAAATATTATGAATTTAGAAAATGGGACAAGGACATTTTTAAGGATGTGTAAACGTATTTAAATAAATTCTTGCTGATAGTGGTAGTATGCTTACCGTATGCAGAATCTCAACCTTAGTCATTTGTCAAGCTTGACTACTTACAAAACATAACAAAGAAAAACATTGAACGCAAGCAATGGAAAATTGCCCCGTTTGGATATTTGTGCTATTATTGAAATGTGCTTCGCACATCATCACTTGTGCCACCCTGCATTCGGCAATCCGTTGATAGTCAACAACAAAAGACTCTGTACAAGTAATGAGATTGAAACTAATGTAGAAAAAATGGATTCAAGGGAAAAATCATATAAGCATTTATATAACAAAGCTCAGACTGAATACGATTTGAGATGGCATCGGGAGTCTATTCCTTCATTACTAATTGATATTTTATCAAAAATGCCCGCAGGTTCTAATGTTCTTGATATTGGATGTGGAACCGGAGTGTATTCCTGTTACATGGCAGAAAAAGGATTTAATGTAACAGGCATTGATTTTATTGAACGAGCTATAGAGTTTGCAAAACATCGAGCTCGAGATAAAAATGTAGTTGTTGACTTTCAAAAAGTTGACATTGCCAAATGGGAAGCCAACAGAAAGTATCAGTTAATTTTTGATTCCGGTTGTCTGCATAGTATGGATAAGGAGTATAGGGAAGTATATAAACAGAATATTCTTAAATTAGCTAACAATCAAACTATATACATTTTGTTGCACTTTGGCAGACGACATTTCCTTGACTTTAGCTTTGCCGGACCAAAACGTTATTCAAAACACAAGATTTTAGACTTTTTTAGTCCGGAATTTAAATTAAACACTTTTTTTATCGAACCTAAAAGTAAGGGACTGTTTCATTATCAATTTGTCAAAACCAATTAGTGTAATAGTTAAAACCATTAAAATAAACCAACCTTCAATTCCACAAATTAATACGGAGGCAATAAAAGCACAAAATCCTTCGAAAAGCAGTTATAATGTTTTTCAACCGAGAAGTGTGTTATCATCAAGTACAACTATGAATCACAAATCTGAGTCTGTTTCTATTTTCAATGGAATGAAAAAAAAAAGTGAACGAAAAAGAATTCAACTAATTTTGCTCATTCGTAATTAAATATTCATACTATGAAAAAACTATTATTATTACTCAGCCTGGCAATACTGATTGTTTCTGACATAATCTCTAAGCCGGTAGATGCCATCACTGCCAAAAACGTAGGACAGTCATTTTTGTCTTCGTTAAACATGTTGCAAATCAGAAGAAGTGAGGTAAATCTTAAATTAGTATATACATCCACTTCCACATCAAGCAGCAGTTATGCATCGTCTGTACCAACGAATTACTACTATGTATTCAACAATTCCGAGCAAGGTTTTATTATCATTTCGGCAGATGACAATGTAATCCCTATTTTGGGCTATTCAACAGAAGGCACATTTGATCCGAACAACATACCTTCAAGTGTTCAAAAATGGTTTGAGGGTTACAAAAGTCAAATACGCGAAGCCATTGACAATAATATTGCTGCCACAACAGAAATTAAGGCACAATGGGCTGCATACTCAAATGGCACTCAGTCAAATCCACCTACAGCGCCAACAGCAGCAGTTGCTCCAATGCTACAAACCAAATGGAATCAATCTCCTTATGTAAACGAATTATGTCCTTATGATAATCAAAATGCAGAAAGAACAGTTACCGGTTGCGTAGCAACAGCAATGGCACAAATAATGAAATTCTGGAATCAACCTGCCACCGGTTCAGGTTTCCATTCATATAATCACAGCAAATACGGCACACTATCCGCAAACTTTGGCAGCACAACTTATCAATATGGTTCTATGCCCAATACAGTCAATAGTGCGAATAGTGCAGTATCAACCCTGATGTACCATTGCGGGATAAGCGTAGATATGAACTATGATATTGGTGCTAATGGCGGAAGCGGTGCTTATGTTATCTCATCAGAAAGCCCTGTAACACATTGCTCCGAATATGCCTTTAAAACATATTTTGGATACAAGAGTACTTTATCAGGCAAAGCACGAAAAAATTATTCAGAATCTCAATGGATAAGTATGTTAAAATCTGAGCTTGATGCAGGCAGACCTGTGTTATATGCAGGATTTGGTAGTGGAGGCGGACATTGTTTTGTGTGTGACGGATATGACAATAACAGTTATTTTCATTTTAACTGGGGCTGGGGCGGTGCTTATGATGGTTATTTCGCCATTAATGCTTTAAATCCTTCAGGTGTAGGAACAGGAGGCGGGTCTGGCGGATTCAACAGCGGACACCAAGCTATTTTTAATTTAGAACCCACAAACACCGGTGGTGGTGGTGGCGGTGGTGGCAATGCCAATATTGACATGCAAATGTATTCGTCTATTTCTTTGTCAGCCAACCCAATTTGGTTCACATCTGCTTTCAGTTCTTCATTTAAAGTAGCCAATTACGGACCCGATAATTTTAGCGGAGAAATTGGTGCTGCCGTGTTTGATGAGAACTATAACTTTGTTGATTTTATGGATAAAAAGACAATTGGAATTAACAGTGGTTACTATGATGATTTTTCATTTAATAATCCCGGCTCACCAAAATATGTTCCGGGCACTTATTATTTAGCCGTATTCTACAAACAAGGTAATTCTGACTGGACTATTGTAAAAGACGGCTCATATTCAAACCTCAAACAATTCACGGTTGAGTATTCCACAGACATTGAGGTATATTCAAATTTTACAATAACCGGAAACAAACTTGTACAAAAACAATCTGCTTCTGTTAATGTTGACATTATAAACTCCGGTAGTTCAAACTTTATTGGAAGTTACAGGCTTGATTTATCTAACTTAGATGGCACTACTGCTCAATCAATTCAAATAATCAACGAAACGAATGGTTTGCAGCCTAACTACCATTATACAAATGGGCTTGATTTTAACGGAACTATTACGGTTGCTCCCGGTACATACCTTCTATCTGTTGCTTACAAAGCAAACAATTCAAGCAGCTGGTATTATGCCGGTAGCAGTAATTTTAAGAATCCAATTTATGTCATTGTCGAAGAAGCCCCACCCAGCCCGGACATGTATGAAAATAATAACACCAAGGACAATGCGTATAATTTCAATCTTTCTTTCAACGGAGAAACCGCTAAAGTCTTGACTACCGGTTCTAACGTACACATTGGTACAGACAATGATTACTATAAGTTTAACTTACCTGCAGGAGGCGACTATACAGTAACTGCACGTGTCCACGACCTTAACAATAGCGGAAATGGGAACACTTATAGCGTTGATGTATTATTTTCTTTGTCCAAAGATGGCATGTTTTGGTCTGATACTTATGATGATATTATGAGTAGTGGAGTTGTAACTAATGGAGGCAGCACATTTTATATTCGCGTAGCACCTTATTTTACGGGATCAATTGGCACATATCTTTTAGACATTACTGTAAATAAAGGGAACAACTCAGGAGTGAGCACTCCTAAAGAAACTTTGGAACAGGTATCAATCTACCCCAACCCTGCACAAAATTTCTTACACGTTGATTTGACCCAATCTGCAGAGCATATCAATCAAATCAGAATTCTCAATTCAATGGGGCAAATGATTGCTATGCAAAATATTAGCAATAATGAGTCTTTCATCACAATACCTTTAGAACAGTATGCAAACGGTATATATTTTGTTCAGCTATTTTCTGAAACAGGAATATCAACTAAGAAAATTATAATCAACAAATGAGAATCATTGCCCTAATCCTTATCTCAGCGCTCACCATGTCAATGAGTTGTAAAACAAGAAAAAAAGCAACAAAAGACCCTGAATCCACTGCCACATTGTTTACACCTCAGTTCACGCCCGGACCACCTGCTTTTATCTATAAAACAAAAAAAGATTATGGAAATATGGTTCCGGTGTTGATGAACGATGACAAAACAGAGATTGTTTCATATCCGCATCCAACCGATTTATATCCGGCTGATATGTTGCTCCTCCCTACCCCGCTCAACAATGGATATATCCTTGACAACAAAGGGATTAATAAAAATGTTGCATTTCTAAATATTACATATCAAGAATATGCAAAACTGACCGAGCCTCCTACCTTAGAAGAAATGAAAGGGATGCTTTTAGATATCAATCCTTTGACCGAACTTTGCGACTGCGGAAATAAAAATGCGTTTGACAACATCGAAAAACAACTCAATGAGTTGATAGATGCCAAACAACTTCGCACCAAATGTAAAGTCATAAAATAAAATGAGTATATCCGAAAATATTAACAAACAAGTCATAGACGCCATGAAGGCTCGCAACGAAGACAGATTGCGGGCTTTGAGAGGAATCAAAGCAGCCTTCCTTTTGGCTGCAACAGAATCAGGTAATAGAGAAGTTACAGACGAAGTAGCTGTTAAGACCATACAAAAACTGGCAAAACAGCGCAAAGACAGTATTGAGATTTTTTCACAACAAAACCGTCAAGATTTAGTTGAGAAAGAATCAGCAGAACTGAAAGTATTGGAAGAATTTCTACCCAAACCCTTGTCAGATGAGGAAATTATTCAAATTCTCAAAAACATTATCACCGAAACCGGGGCTATGGGCATGAAGGATTTAGGTAAAATCATGCCACTTGCAATGAACAAAACCGCAGGCAAAGCCGATGGTTCTAAGATTTCAAACTTATTGAAACAACTTCTTACTGCTTAAAATCGAAGATGAAGTATAAGGCAGTCATTGGACTTGAAATCCACGTTCAGTTACAAACAAAAACAAAAGCATTTTGCGGTGATGCCAACCTTTATGGAGAGTCACCCAACACACTTGTCAGCCCTGTGAGTTTGGGACATCCGGGCACTTTGCCCATGCACAATATTAAGGCAGTTGAAAATGCAACCAAGCTCGGACTTGCCCTGAATTGTAATATCACCCGCATTAACCAATATGCACGCAAGAACTATTTCTATGCCGACCTCCCCAAAGGCTATCAAATAACACAAGACAAGACACCTCTTTGTACCGGAGGATTTGTAGAAATTATAGACGCTGAGGGCAATCCCAAAAAGATTCATCTGACACGTATTCACATGGAAGAAGATACGGGAAAAAGTATGCATGACCAAGACCTCTATGATACCCTTGTGGACTACAACCGCGCAGGAGTTCCATTGGTTGAAATTGTGTCTGAGCCCGAAGTAGCAAGCGGAGATGAAGCGTATCAATACCTGGCAGAAATCCGTAGATTAGTGCGATACTTAGATGTTTGTGATGGCAATATGGAAGAAGGAAGTATGCGTTGTGATGCCAACGTTTCTGTGATGCTTGCAGACAGCAAAGTGTATGGAACCAAAGTAGAAGTTAAGAATATGAACTCCATGACAAACGTGAAAAGAGCCATCGAGTTTGAGATTCAACGTCAGATTGAGTGTCTGGAGAAAGGCGAAACAGTGGTTTCTGAAACACGCTCTTTCAATGCTGCCAAAGGAAATACTATTTCAATGCGTTCAAAAGAAAGTGCTCAGGATTATCGTTATTTTCCGGAACCAGACCTACCTCCTTTTATAGTTACAGATGAGTTTTTAGCAAAAATCAAATCCGATTTGCCCGAGTTGCCGAAGGTTTTGTATCAAAGACTTCAAACCGATTATAAACTTTCACCCTATGATGCAGGAGTGATTACAGAAGACAAGGCAACAGCAGAATATTATCTCGCGCTGGTTCAGTCTTGCGCTAACTTTAAAGCTGCTGCAAATTGGCTGTTAGGTCCTGTAAAATCATGGATGAACGAAAATGCAAAATCTATTCATGACTTTCCGGTATCAACACTACGATTGGCTGAATTAATTGCTTTGGTGGACAATAATATGGTTAGCCACACTGCGGCATCAGGTCAAATTTTTGCAGAGTTAATAAATAATCCGAATCTTCATCCGCAAGATATTGCCAAGAATATGAACCTGATTCAAACTTCTGATAGCGGAGTGCTGGAAGGTTTTATACACGAAGTTCTTGCCAAATATCCCGATAAAGTGGAAGAATACAAAACCGGCAAAAAGGGGCTTATGGGCTTGTTTGTTGGCGAAGTAATGAAGCTGTCCAAAGGCTCTGCCGACCCTAAGAAAGTGAATGAGTTGCTAAGAAAATATTTAGACTAATTTCTTATTTTTAGACTTGAATCACTCCCACATTAAATTTTTCAACGGGAGCGTGATTAGCAGCAGCAATACCTTCTGAAATAATTGTTCGAGTTTCAATCGGGTCAATCACACCATCCACCCAAAGACGAGCAGCTGCATAATAAGGTGATAATTGCTTATTATATCTGCTTACAATCTTATCCAATAAGGCTTTCTCATCTTCTGCACTCATCTCTTGACCTTTAGCTTTGTGTGCGGTTTTTTCTATTTGCAAAAGCACTTTTGCGGCTTGTTCTCCACCCATCACAGCAATCCTTGCAGAGGGCCACGCATAAATCAATCTTGGGTCATAAGCTTTTCCGCACATGGCATAATTGCCTGCACCATAACTGTTTCCAATGATGATTGTAAACTTGGGAACTTTACTATTGCTCATTGCATTTACCATTTTTGCTCCATCCTTAATAATACCGCCATGTTCAGACTTTGAACCTACCATAAACCCGGTAACATCTTGAAGAAAAACGAGCGGAATTTTCTTTTGATTACAATTCAAAATAAAACGTGCAGCTTTATCAGCCGAGTCAGAATAAATTACACCTCCAAATTGCATTTCACCTTTTTTGGTTTTGACCAATTGACGGTTATTGGCAACAATGCCTACAGCCCAACCGTCAATCCTACCATAACCGCAAATAATTGTTTTGCCGAAACCTTCTTTGTATTGCTCAAACTCACTATTGTCCACCAATCGTTTGATAACTTCCTTAGTGTCATAAGGCTTGGAGTTGTCAGCAGGTTTAATTCCAAATATTTCTTTGGGATTTAGTTTAGGTTCTGACGGCTTAACACGGTCAAACCCTGCTGTTTCCTGTGCTCCTATTTTATCAATAAGGAATTTTATTCTGTCAAGACAACTTTTGTCATCCGGAAAACGGTCATCAATGACCCCTGAGATTTCGGTTTGCGAAACAGAGCCACCTAGTGTTTCATTGTCAATATCCTCTCCTATTGCTGCTTTTACCAAATAGCTTCCTGCCAGAAAAATAGAACCGGTTTTGTCCACAATCAAGGCTTCATCGCTCATAATGGGTAAATATGCACCGCCTGCGACACAACTTCCCATCACTGCAGCAATCTGAATTATACCTTGACTGCTCATAATGGCATTGTTTCTGAAAATCCGCCCAAAATGTTCTTTATCGGGGAAAATCTCATCTTGCATAGGAAGAAAAACCCCTGCACTGTCAACCAAATAAATAATAGGCAGACGGTTTTCCATCGCAATTTCTTGTGCTCTCAGGTTTTTTTTACCCGTGATTGGGAACCATGCTCCTGCTTTTACTGTAGCATCATTAGCCACAATTACACATTGTCTTCCTTTGACATAGCCTAAACCCGCCACCACTCCTCCACTCTGACAACCTCCGTATTCGGGATACATATCATCGCCTGCAAACGCCCCAATTTCAACCCAAGGCGTGTTATCATCTCTAAGGTATTCAATTCTTTCTCTACAAAGCATTTTACCTTTTTCGTGTTGTTTTGCAGCAGATTTTTCACCCCCGCCTTTGGCTACTTGTCTAAATTTATATTTTAACTCATCCACCAACAAGCGCATTGCATCTTCGTTCTTATTGAATTCTAATTCGTTTTCACTTATTGCCATGCGGACAAAATTAGTTCAAACCCTACATAAATGAAAAGTTAAATCTTATTTTTGCGCAGCGAAAAATATGACTTGGTTTAAACATTGGTTCGGCTCTGAGTTTTATGACAGGTTGTATGACAACCGAAACGATGAAGAGGCTGTGGATTTTATTCACAAAGTATTTCGTAATCTACCTGAGGTTCACAACCCAAGCATATTAGACTTGTGTTGTGGCAACGGACGGCACGCCATAGCCATGTCGGAATATGGCAGTGTGACGGGGGTAGATCTCAATTCTGAACAGATTGCCAAAGCCCAAGCCAGAAATATTGATAATGCTGTGTTTTCAGTGCATGATATGCGTGAAATTGTGCATGCAAATCATTTTGATTTTGTATTTAATTTGTTTTCAAGTTTTGCATATTTTGAGGATTCTTCGGAAGATTTAAAAGTGCTGCAAAGTGTGTATGCTGACCTAAAAGCAAACGGAATCTTTGTGCATGATTTCTTAAATGCCGACTATGTACTCCCTCGTCTCAAACATTCAGAATACAAAAAGGATGGCGACCTCGCTTTTGACATTATACGAGAATACACAAACAAGAAAATTATAAAAAGAATAAAAGTTACTCAAGACAACCGTATTCAAGGTATTTTCGAAGAAAAATTGACCGCTTATGTACCTGATGAGATACTTGCAATGCACCATAAAGCCGGTTTGCAACCTTATCAAGTTTGGGGTAACTACAAACTTGCCGACTTTGACAAAGACAACTCTCCCAGAATTATTATACTTTCTAAAAAGAACGGATAAATGTTTGAATTTTTAAATGAAGTAGATAGAGTCTTGTTTGAGTTTTTTAACGGCAAACTACACAATGCATTTTTGGATTGGCTAATGCCGATTATCACTAATGCCAAGACTTGGATACCCTTGTACATAGGGCTATTGGTTTATATGATATATCGTTACAAGAAACTTTTCTTTATTCCTTTTATAGGAGTATTGCTCAGTTTTGGATTATCAGACTCTATATCAGCCAAAGTATTTAAACCAATGTTTGAACGTACACGTCCATGCAACGAAACAACCGTAAAGTCAAGGGTTGTAGGTGTTGAGTGTAGAAACAGTTTTGGTTTCCCATCTTCACATGCTTCTAATCACTTTGCCATAGCCGTTTTCATGACGGTTTTAATAGGTACAAGAAAAAGAATCGGGCTTGGATTTTGGATGATTTGGGCAGGTCTTATCTCATATTCAAGGGTTTATGTAGGTGTGCACTACCCTTTTGACATCTTGGGCGGAGCCGTTCTTGGAATATTGATAGGATTGGTATGTGCGCTGATTATTAATAAAATCTTAAAGAAAGTTCAATCTCAAAATGCCGTCTCTATTTAATATAGCCATATTATTTATTTTCCCATTAATAGGAGGACTTCTTGCACTCTATTCAAAACAAGAGTGGAAGAACACCATCAAATTATTTTTGGCTTTCAGCGGTGCATTTCTGTTTGCAATTACTTTCTTGAATTTTATTCCGGAAGCGTACCATCATGTTGAAAATGCCGGAATTTGGGTTTTGGCAGGATTTTTCTTTCAGATTTTTATAGAGCAGTTTACGAAGGGAATTGAACACGGACACAGCCATTTGCATGACATAAAGAACATTGCACCTATTTTTATTGGATTAGGTTTACATGCATTTTTGGAAGGTATTCCTGTAGGCTCTCAAAATTCCGGGATTACTAATGGGCTTTTGTATGGAGTAGCATTACACGAAATGCCGGCTGCCTTTGTATTAGCCATCAGTATAAAGGCGCTTATGCCTGACAAGAATATTTTACCATACATCCTAATCTACGCTTTATTTTGCCCTGCAGGAGCTACACTCGGTTACTATGTAGAACATATAGAGCATGGAGATAAGATTTTTATGATTTTGTTGGCTTTTGTTTCGGGTACATTCCTTCATATTAGTACCACCATTCTTTTTGAAAATTCAGAAGAACACAAAATCAGCAAACGCAAACTAACTGCTGTTGTGATTGGAACAGGTTTGGCAATCCTGACTACGCTGATTTAAGTGACTTTTTTCTAAGCAAAGGGATTATCACCAATACAAATCCCGCAATCATTGTTACTCCTGAGAGAAGGAACAGATAAAACCAATTATGCAAATGATTCATCATAATTTGATATGGCATATCGGTCTCTGTAAACTGATAATAAGTTTTGAGAAAACCGGCAATAATCAAGGTCAGCCAGAATACAAGTAATGAGTAGTTAATAATCCTATATCCATACTTTATCATCTTTCCGTCTTGTTCTTTGTATCCGATGATATCATAAGCAAAAGCCAATAGCAACATGGTATTAATTCCGATTGTTGCACCCATTGTATGTCCTACAATCACATGGGTTCCATGCATATATACATTGAGTGCAGGAATAGACATAAGAATCGCAAGGGCAAGAGTCAAAAACACCCATATATCTGCAGCAAACAAGAATCGGAATGCGACCT
The DNA here is from genome assembly GCA_023957335.1 of Bacteroidota bacterium. Lineage (NCBI taxonomy): Bacteria > Pseudomonadati > Bacteroidota > Bacteroidota bacterium. The sequence continues at coordinate 32,990 of JAMLHC010000006.1, forward strand.
TGTGAAAATTTATTTTAGCTGTGGACAGAGAAGATTTCCATAGATAAATGATTCTGCCAAACAATAACAATTCTGTCATACTCACCAAATAACCTATGTGTTTGACATAAGGCTGTGTAGGCAGCAAATAAACGTGATGTCCCCAATTAAACATCAGATTAAAGACCCCAAGAAAATAAAGTCCGAAAGCAATATTGGAAAAACTGTACTTCTTGTTTCCCAATATTTTATCCATCAGATAAATGGACGTTCCATAAATCAACTGATTCCACGCTCCCACTAATGATCCATAAGATTTCCATTGAATGGTCATGTCTTTCACGAGATTATTTCTCACTTGCGGCAACAACCACGAATTAGACTCTAAATAGGTTAAAAGAAAGAAAATTGCCCCGGTAAACCACATCCATATATAAACCGGTTGGTTCTTGAGGGTTTTCATATTGGCAACAAATACAATGATGAAAATAATCCAACCTACACTGATGGGGATTGAAAAGACAGGGTTAAACTCCCAATATTCTCTGCCACCAAAAATTCCAAAAATAAATGAAATAAGAATTGCGGAGAATGTCAAAGCAAGGATATAAAATATCACTTTGATTAAGCCTTCAAACTTCAATCGTCCTCCAATATCTTCCTTTAAATAATATAGAATTCCTCCAATTGCACAAGTCAAAATCCAGAATATGGAAGAAGAAACGTGCAGCGGACGTATTTTAGCAAAAGAAAATATATCTCTCCAAAAGCCGGGCACCGCATACTCAATCGCACCCAATAATCCAAATAATAAAGTTGAAAGCAAGAATATCAGCCCTGCTTTAATAAAAATAACGGGGTAATCTCTCTTACTGTGATATTGTTCCATCTAAATGTGTTGAAAATGTTCTGGGATCGGCAACCCCTGTTGAATTTGTATATTTAAAAAACGCTATAAATTCTTTAATTTCTTGATCGTTCAATTTAAAATCCGGCATCACATTAGTCCCTGTATGTAAAACAGAAGATAAATATTCCTCTGTCCGTTTGGAATATATATTTGTCAAATCAGGACCCAAATGCCCTCCCAAGCCATAAAGCTGATGACAAGCTACACAATTTTTCTTCTGCCACAATATTCTTCCATTTTGCGCTAATTCATTGGGGAACTCCGCTTGTGGTTCATCAGAATCATATAAGACAATGCTATAAACCAAAAAAGCAACAAACAGCAAAATCAAAATGAAAATCTTACTTCTAAACTTCCCCATATAAAACCAAATACACTATCGACAAATACGCCACAATACTAATTCATTTCTTTATTCTATTCGCAATCACTTTATCAATAACTTTTTATATTTCATACTACTTTTGTCAAATGAATTTCCCTCCGATTTTACTTGCCTCCGGGTCTCCCAGAAGAAGATTTTTATTGCAAGATGCGGGTTTTGACGTGCAATTTACCAACCCCGATATTGATGAGAGTTTCCCTCCTACATTGCCTGCAAACGAAATACCTCTTTTTTTGGCAAAGGAAAAGAACCTCGCAGTTGACTCAGAATTGCTCATTGTTTCGGCAGACACCATTGTTTGTATTAAAGATGAAATCCTGAATAAACCGGCAAACGATAAGGAAGCTTTCGAGATGCTGAACAAACTCAGTGGCAAAGCTCACTCGGTATATACCGGTGTGTACATGCGTCATAAGCATCAACAACAAGGGTTTGTTGAGGAGAGTAAAGTTTTTTTCAAAGACCTAAATCCTGATTTTATCAAAACCTATATCCAACAATGTAAACCATTTGACAAAGCCGGTTCTTATGGAATTCAAGACATGATGGGATATTTCGGGATTTTCCGGATAGAAGGATGTTATTACAACGTGATGGGATTTCCACTGGCAAGATTTTACGATGAACTGAAAGTGTTTTTGCAAAAGTAATTGCCATACATTTGCCCTTGTATGAAACGATTCAAATTCATTTTGGGCACGTTTGCCCTTCTGTTCACATTGTCCGCACAGGCACAACAACAATTTACAACAGTTAAACATGTTACTGACAGCGAATTCCCTTACGATTACATCGAAAACGACCCGGCAAATGCGCGTTTCTATGTACTTCCTAACGGACTGACTGTTATTCTTGCTAAAAACACAGAAAAACCCACCATTCAAACCCTGATTGCTACTAAAGCAGGCAGCAAAAACGACCCTGCAACCAATACAGGGCTTGCACATTATCTGGAACACATGCTTTTCAAAGGAACCGACAAATACGGAACCCTTGACTATACAACAGAACACATCTATTTGCTTCAGATTGATTCTTTGTACAATGTTTACAACAAAACCACAGACGAACAAAAACGCAAATTGATATACAAAGCCATCGACTCAACATCTCAAATTGCCGCACAATATGCCATTCCAAATGAGTATGATAAATTAATGCAAACCATTGGGGCTTCCGGCACAAACGCATTTACTAGTTTTGAACAAACCGTTTATGTAAATCAAATACCTGCCAATGAGGTGGACAGGTGGCTCGAAATTGAAGCGGAAAGATTCAGGAATCCTATTCTGCGCATATTTCATACAGAATTAGAGGCTGTTTATGAGGAGAAAAATATTTCTTTAGACAATGACCAAAACAAAGTTTTTGAGTCATTATTTGAAAAGTTATTTCAAAATCACACCTACGGCACACAAACAACAATCGGCACAATAGAACACCTGAAAAACCCGTCATTAGACGCTATCCGCAATTATTATAAGACCTATTATGTGTCAAATAACATGGCAATTATCATGGTAGGAGATTTAGATTTTGACAAAACCATTCAGATTATTTCTGACAGATTTTCATATATGCAACCTAAACCCATTCCTGAATTTTCTTTTAAACCCGAAACACCTAAGAATGAGCCAACTGTTGTAAATATCACAGGACCTTCTGCTGAAATGGCTATATTGGGCTATAGAATACCCGGAGCCGGAACAAAAGAGGCAGACCTTTTAAGCATGATGGACTTGGTTCTGTCTAATTCTACTGCGGGATTGATTGATTTAAACCTAAACAAAAGTCAAAAAGTATTGGGAGCCGGCAGTTCTACCGAAATCATGAAAGACTATTCGGTGCACTATTTCTATGCTATGCCCAAGGAAGGTCAAACCTTAGAAGAAGCTAAAAACTTAGTATTAGAACAAATCAAAGCTGTGCAAGACGGTAATTTTGATGAAAATCTCATGAAAGGTATTATTTTTAATCAAGAAGTAAGTGATATACAGAATTTTGAAGACAATCAAGGAACTGCTTATACCTTATTGGATGCATTTGTTAAAAATCAAAAATGGGTGGATGTGCTGAATAGCAATTACAGAATGAGCAAAATTACCAAGCAAGAACTTATTGATTTTGCAAAAAAATTCTATCAAAATGATTATGTAATCATCTATAAGAAACAAGGCGAGAGCGACCAAACTGCCAAAATTGAAAAACCTCAAATAACTAAGATTCCTGTTAATAGAGATAATGTCTCAGGGTTTGTAAAACATATTTCCGAAGAACCCGTAACTCCCATTGCACCTCAGTTTCCTGATTTCAAGAAAGACATGCAACAAGGAAACTTAGGAATAGCAAACTACTTCTATATCCCCAACAAACGAAATGAATTATTTACGCTCTATTACGTGATAGATGCAGGTACATACAGCAACAAAGAACTTTCAATAGCATTGGATTACCTTGAATACATGGGTACCGACAAATACACTCCGGCTGAAATAAGTGAAAAATTCTATTCATTAGGCTGTAGTTTCGGGGTGAGTGCAGGCAATAGACAATCTTATGTTTATCTTTCAGGATTGCAACAAAACTTTGAACCTGCATTGGAATTGTTTGAACACTTGCTTTCCAATATGCAACCAGATGAAGAAGCACTTAAAGATTTAAAAGGAAGATTGCTAAAATCCCGTGAAAACAACAAATCAAACAAAGGAGCCATTAGAACAGCACTCAACTTTTACGCAATGTATGGGCAAGACAATCCACAAAGATTTATATTAACCAACAAAGAAATAAACAAGATAAAGTCCAAACAGTTAATCAAATCCATCAAAACTCTTATGCAAACCAAACATGACATAGTTTATTATGGACCGAAGGATACAGAACAGATTTTATCAATGCTCTCAAAGTATCATAAACTGCCTAAGAAGTTTGCAAAGTCGCCTGTAATGAAAGTATTTAATCTCCAGCACCCGGCTGAATCCACTGTATATTTTGCAAACTACGACATGGTACAAGCTGAAATTACTTGGCAAAAACCCACACAACCATTCAATATATACATAGTACCCCAAGTAGCTATGTTCAACGAATATTTTGGTGGCGGCATGAGTTCAATTGTATTCCAAGAAATTAGAGAAGCGCAAGCTTTGGCATACTCCACCTATGCTTATTTTTACCAAGCATCATATCCTACGGAACTTGGCAGAATGTTAGCTTATGTAGGAACCCAAAGTGACAAAATGCCAGCCGCAATCAGCAGTATGGATGATTTAATTAGAAACTTACCACAAAATCAAAATTCATTTGCACAAGCTAAAACTTCTTTAGAAAATGGTATTCGCACAAGTAGAACCACGAAAACAAACATCTATTTTGTCTGGAGAAATATGCAGCTCATGAATTTACCTAAAACTTCCAACGAGATTGTATTTGAACAGCTTAATAAAATCACGCTAAATGATGTTGTACAATTCCACGATAAGTATGTCAAACAAGGTATTTACACCCTGACCGTACTTGCAGACAAGAATAAAGTAACTGAGGCTGATTTAAAAAAATATGGAAAAGTGATAAGTGTAAGCCTCGATGAGCTTTTCGGGTATTAATCATCTTTAATACCATGAAGGTACGCAAATATTCGGGGGAGCTAACAGAGTTTGATATAGACAGACTTCGTAAGTCTTTAACCAAATCCGGAGCTTCAGAAGATGATGTTGAGGCGGTATTACAAAGCATAAAACCGAGGTTGCATGACGGAATGCATAGTAAAGAAATATACAAACTCAGTTTTAAAGAGTTAAAAAAAATAGCGCATTCATTCGCAGCGCGATACAGTCTCAAAAGAGCATTGCGTGACTTAGGTCCTACCGGCTTTTATTTTGAAAAATGGGTGGCTAAATTTCTTGAATGCTACGGATACCAAACCTTGCATAATCTCGTGTTACAAGGACATTCGGTTTCACACGAAAGCGATGTAATTGTGCTCAGAGAGAATGAACTGTATTGGATTGAATGCAAGTTTCGCAATGCAATGGAAACCAAAATTCCGGTAACCATTCCTATGTATTTCCTATCACGCATTAAGGACATTTCAGATAAAGACTTTTCATTATTTGGACAAGAGAGGAAGTTTACTAATGGCTGGCTTATTACAAACTCTTATTTCACTTCAGACTCCATTGCATTCGCTGAATACTATAATATGAAATTATTGTCATGGGAATATCCTATCGGAAACAGTATCAAAAATCAAGTTGACAAAAAAGCATTATACCCCATTACTTGCCTGACAACGTTAAACATCAAGGAGAAAAGGTTTCTACTGGAAAAAGAGCATATTCTGGTAAAAGAACTCAGTGAAAACAACGAGATACTTGAAAAAATGGGAATTGATTTTAATAGACGAAATAAGATTGAACAAGAAATCGAAGAGCTAATTCCCAATCAAGCTAATTAACTATCTTAGCAATGTAAATGTTCCCTTTGTGCTGTAATATCTATCAGCATAATCTGTGTATTCAATAAAGAACACATAAACATCCTGCTTGCAGGGTACACCCATGTAGTTACCATCCCAAGTTTGTTTAAAATCATCCGTAACAAAGAGTTTTTCGCCCCATCTGTCAAACACAGTCATTTTAAAGGTCTTGACAACAGCTGCACTAGGACCAAAGCCTTCATTCAACCCATTGCCATCGGGAGAAAATGCATTTGGAATATACATCAAGGGCGGATAATTAAAGCAAACTTCGTTTGACCATGACTCCTCGCCTCTACCCTCGTTTTCATTAGCTTTGATTCTATAACATTGGGTATAATGGTCTGTTCCATTATCATATTGTATCCTTACAGTGGATGTTTTCCAATCATATTCTTCAAAAGGAGTTTTGTTTAAGAGTTTTCTGTTAATTTTATAATTTTCAACACCTTGATGCCAGCCGAGATAATCAGTAAAGTCAAGTTCCGCACTATATTCAGTAGGCTTATCGCCTTTTAATAAAATAGTTCGGTGAATGGGAGAAGTTATTTCAGTTCCACACAGGTTAGTGCCTTTAATCACATAATCAAAAGGCGTAATTTTAGTGTTGACTTTTTTCTCTGTAAATGTAAACACATTGCCCTGCACTTCACCAATTTGCTGAAAAGCATTTTCAGGATTTACCGTGCGTTTATATATCCTAAAAGTATTGTCATATCTGGGAGCATTCACAAGTTCCCAATTTATAAAAACCTGCTTGTCACCTGCCGGAGGAGGACTAACGGTTACAACTTTAATATCAACACCTATACTATCAATAAATACATTTTTGGATAAAGTATCTCCTATGCATCCAAAATCAGAACGTTCATACACAGAAATTGAATTGTATTGTTTTCCACTCCAGTCAACCATCACAATAGGAGCCAAAAGACTATCCTGAACACCACTATTAACTGTCCAATGGAATGTAGAGCTTGGAAATCCCGTAACCGTATACTTCTTGTTTAAAAAATCAGGGAAGCAGAGTACATCTTCTCCTACAATAGGAGTAGTTGTGGGTTTTGGATGAATAATAAACACACTGTCTATGACTGCACCTTCACAATGAAATTCACTGGTTTCGATGACTTTGATTATATACTTTCCGGCAATATTGGTTGGATATTGAATTGATTTTGTACCTTGACCTATCAACATTGTATCACCGTTCACCTCCCAATGATATCTTGAATTCGGAAACCCATTCAGCGTAAATGTGAGTGGGCTCGTATATTGACAAACTTCAAAAACACCTTCTATCTTATCTGCTTTAGGTACAGGATTGATAATTATATCAATGTCAACAGTATTACTCACACATTGCTTACTGTTCAACGTATCATAGGCGGTCTGGTAGTATTTGATTTTGCCCATGCCTTCTGCTCCCCAATTTACGTATAAGAAAAAGAAATTAGTATCAATTTCATCTATGGCTCCACCGGTTACATCCCAATAGTATATGGTGTTGTAAACAAAGGGATAAGGAATATATTTTTCTCTCTTACTAAACTCACAAACGGAATAATTACCCAGAGGTTTTTCGATTATCAAATCGTATGTAACATTGATAGAGTGATACAAAGTATCGCCCACACATCCAATACTTGTGGTTTCAATTGCTTTCAGTATGATGGTGGATGGTTCTCCAAATGCAAGCGTAACAGTGTCCGTGCCCTGCCCTCTCTGAATGGTCGCTCCATCAGCAATCCATTGATAAGTAGATCCCGGTGCTCCTTTTACATAGAATTGAATATTGCCATTATTAGGACACGCTGTTTGAGGTCCAAAGATACTGTCCGTAAGTGCTTTAACGGCTATGACAGTTTTTTGGGTTGTATCACTGGGACAACTATACTGAGATTTATAATACAATCCGGCAGTATATCTGCCGACATCATTTGCAAGCATCCCCAAAACACCCATTGATGCAACTTCATTGTTGAGTGAATCAAGCCAAGTCCAATCCAATGCATTTACAGAAGTAGTTGCAGAATGAACAAAAAATATACTATCCCCTACGCAAACACTATCCGCTGGCACTGGCGGAAATAAAGAACGATAAGTAAGAATTTCAGGAGCGGGAGGTGTGGGTGCATATTTTACACTATATGATTTTGTAATATCCTCACATCCGGATTTAGAAATCTCTTTGGCTTTTACAATTCCCGAAGTTTTAGTAAAATCCCAATCCACTATTATTTCTTTAGTTCCTTGTCCGGAAACAATATTTCCATTATCAAGCTCCCATTGAACGGTACTTCCGGCTACAACATTAAGAGCTTGGTATTTAACTCCTTTCGCATTAGGACACACGGGATTGACTCCTGTAATGAGCAATTTGCTCTTAAAAGGTTTTACATAAATATAATATGTTTCATTAATAAATTTTGGGGGACAACCATCATCCACCGATTCTAATACAAAAGTGTAGGGCGCAGCGCGTCCTTGCTCACACGAAGTTTGCCAACAAAAAGTAGAAGTTACGGTTTTGAATCCTGTTTTGGATGGAAATGTTGCAGTAGGACCAACCCATGCACCGCCACCTGTGAAAATTTCTCCGTAGGCTGTAAGCTTAACATTTTGGTTGTCAAAATCCTTTGAGGTAATATTAAAACAAAGTTGTTCTCCGGCTGTAACCTCTCGGGTATAAATTGCCGAAGAAGCATCCAAATAGGGTTTATTATTGGCAGCACAATCAATTACCAACAATTGTAAATCCAGTCGAACAGTATTAATCAAAATTCCATTTCTATATTCATCCACATCAACCGCAAGCGCATATCTACCTAAGGCACGCGCCATCACAGTCATAGTTCCGGTTGATGGATTGATATTGGAGTAACCACTGGAGCCAAAAGGTCTCGTCTCGTCATATCCGCTGTTATAAACAATACTCTTTGGGGTTAAATAGAAATTTTCACATCCGGGAATTGCATCATCCGGTCCTCCACCACCCCATGGTCTGGCAAATGTAAATACAAGTGAGTCTCCGTCCGGGTCAACAGCATAACTTCTGATTTGAGTAGTATCATCAATACAGATAAAAGGCACAGGGACTCCTGTGAAATATGCAGAGTTGTTGGGTATAGAGGTTGGTGGAATTTTACAGAGATAGGTTTGTCCTTGTGTTGGTTGATAAACCCCTTGAATATATCCGTTGGGTAAATTTTGTTGCGTATTACGGCAACAACGCTCCCACTTTAGAATGTAACCAAAATTGCTTTGAGGCAAAACGATTATCTTTTCATAAACACTCACTTCAATACAAGCCTGTGCATTTTCCGGACACTTTGTATTACCCACAGGATCAACCTTAGTAGGACGACCATTGGGAATAACCACTGATGATACACGATCTCCCTTCCCGCTATATATACAGACTACCATGTCTTTATCAAATTCAACAGTGCTTTTACAATCCCTATACACTGTAAAATAGACCCTATACCGGTAATCTGTAGTATTTCCAATCCTCCCCAATAATTCATAGCCGGCATATCCACCCACAAGATGAGTAGCAAATGCAGCGTTGGTTAGACCAAATGCAAAAAATAGAAAAATAAGGATTCGCTTTACCCTCATATATACAATGCAAATTACGTCTTTTTTTATTATCATCAATCTGAATCTTTTCAATATTTGACAAATGCTATATTTGCAACAGTTTAAATAAAAATACATTCACTTGCTTGTTATACATTCAAACTGCCTTTATTTCAAAGGTGATATTCCTTGCAAACCTCATAAAGAGCACGGTGTTCACTGTGAAGATTGCAGTTTTTATCGTCCAATTGACAAACGTATCTTAATTATCAAATTAGGTGCCATAGGTGATGTGATTCGGACAACCCCTCTGGTAAGAAGATATAAAACTCTCTACCCAAATTGCAAAATCACATGGCTGACTCTTTCACCGGATATATTGCCAAAGAGCGAAATACATGAAATACTGTCATTGACACCGGAAGCCATTCTCTATCTCCAAAATGCAAGTTTTGACATTGCCATTAATTTAGACAAAGAGAAAGAGGCGTGTTCCTTGCTCAAACAAGTGGATGCAAAAGAAAAATACGGCTATACTCTGATTGACAACGTCCCCGCCCCTATAAACGAAATGGCAAGGCGCAAATTCGAAACAGGTGTTTTTGACGATGTTAGCCAACAGAATAGACTTTCTTATTGTCAAGAGATTTTTAACATCTGCGGTTTGGAGTATCAACGTGAAGAATATCTGCTTGATAATCACTCAGACAAAGGATTTCGCTGGGATAATATTGATAAAAATAAAAAAATCATTGGATTAAATACAGGCTGTGGTGGCAGGTGGACAACCAGATTATGGTCTATTGATAATTTTTCGCTACTTGCTTCTGCCCTACTCAAGCAAGGTTTTGAAGTAATACTGTTAGGAGGTAAACAAGAACATGAACGCAATCTTGAAATCAGCTTAAAATCCGGTGCTAAATATTTGGGACATTTTCCTCTTGAACAATTTATTAACCTGATTGACCAATGTGATTTGGTTGTTACTCAAGTTACAATGGGAATGCATCTTACACTCGGACTACGCAAGAAGATTGTTTTAATGAATAACATTTTCAATCCTCACGAATTTGACCTGTTCGACAGAGGCATTTTAGTTGAACCTGATAAAGAATGTGTTTGCTACTATTTGGGTACATGTAAGTTGGGACAAAGTTGCATGCACGATCTTCCACCTGAAAAAATCTTGCAAGCAGTAAATAAATTATTGCCATTTGAAAAATAGAAAATATTACTATTTTTGCGCCTCGTTTGAGCAATGGCGTGGTAGCTCAGCTGGCTAGAGCGCAGCACTCATAATGCTGAGGTCGGGAGTTCGAGTCTCCCCCACGCTACAAACAAGAAAAGGTCGTCAATTTGACGACCTTTTTTGTTTGTATAATTCAACTTTAGGCAAAAAACCGTAAAGTTAAAACGAAATAACCTTACTCCTTAAACACCTTTCCGACCACAAAGTATCCGTCCACATCTTGGATATAAACCATATAAACACCAATGGGCAATCTGCTAAAATCAACAAATTCAGTATTCTCCCTCTCTTCCACAAGCAAACTACCTTTACTGTCAAACACTTTTACCGTTTGGATGGGTTTATCCGTTTTCAAATAGAGTAAATCTTTTACAGGATTAGGGTAGAGTTTAACCTCAACACCTCCAATATTCTGAACTCCCAGTTTACTTGTGTCTGTAACATAAACCGCCAAATTTGCAGTGTCTTTGCAACCATCAGCATTTGTAATAACATAGCTAACATGTGTCCACCCGAACTGTTGCCAAAGGACATCAATCATTCTTGTATTTTGTCCAAATATAATTTTTCCATTGGGTACTATCCAAAAGAAAGTATGATTAAATTGTAATGGTGTACTATATTTAAAAAGTGAACGACTATTGCTTGCCAACGCATTTCCCACTATAGGCTTTGCATTCGGAGAGGGAGCTACCCTAACCCACATTATAGATGTATCTTTACATTGTTTGTTATCTGTTACTACCTGTGTGATTTCATATTCTCCTACGTTCGAGAAAGACTTCTTAGGGTTTTTCATATTTGCGTTTGAACCATCGCCAAAATCCCAGAAACTGCTAATAATGATACCATTTGCTGTAGTTGATTTATCATAGAATTCAAAGACGGGGTTCTTAGAACAAGCGACAGTATCAGAACATGTGAAAAAACTTGTCGGTTTTGCAAACACTATGACTTTCTTCTCAATATGGCTGACACAACCAAAGTTTGAAGTTATTTGCAATCTTACGGTGTAAGTACCAGCGCTATCATAACGTTTGTTGACTGTTTTGCCATAAGCAGTATCACCATCTCCGAAATCCCAAAAGTATTCGGTTATAGACCCTAAGTCAATTTTTGAGTCATCTATGAATTTAAATAAGTTTCCTTGCAAACATTGACCCGTGTCACTCAGCACGGTCATATTAGGATGCAATGCACTTACATTATATGGAGCAGATGTAATATTAATAGTATCTACACCGGTTGACGGGCAGTTCAAAGGTGGATTATTGATATAATAATTCAAATAATAGGTACCTAATGGCAAATTAATGTGGTCAATTTGTTTATTAGAATTGAGTATGGTTTTACCGGAAGTATCTGTAATATACCAGTCGTATTGTGTATTTACTCTATTGGTAAAGATATTAGCATGATTTATATCAATTGCGTAGTTGTCGCAATTTTTTATGGCAACAGTCTTTCCTATCTTAGCACTTCGTTTCACTTGAACTGCAAATGTTCTTGATGAAACTCCATTGTTGGGACAAGCCTTATCTCTTGCCGTAATTGAAAAAAAGTACGGAGCTTCTCTGCCGTCCCCTAATTTTGTCTGCCAACACACCTGCGCTTCACGTACAGATGTAGTAACCCCATTTTGAAACACGAAGTAAGGATCGCCCACAGCAAACGTTGCATTAGGGAGACCGTTGTTCCATGAAAGTTCTATTGTATCTTTCCATGATTGTGCCCCCCATCCTCCAATATACTCATCATCTTCTACCTTGATTGTCATACAAACATTTTCGCCCTCACAAATGCTCGGATTAATGGCATCTTTGATGAACGGAGGATTGTTGTCAGCACAATTAGTAGCAGATATTTGCAGATTGAGTTCTCTTTTTGTATAGCCCACATATAACCATTTATTTGCAAGTGTATCAAGTCGGTACTGCTCCACTCGTATTACAAGTAGTCCTGACTCGTCACACGCAGTAGGGTGAAATTTATACATTTCCAATTCGGGTTCAAAACAGAATCCTTCGGTGGGTCTGCTCCTGTCTCCCGGTCTACAATTACAAGGCGCGGTTTTTCTACAATAACCTGTCATGGGCCATGAGCCGGAGTTGAATAGCGTAGAATAGGTTACATCCGAATTATCACTTTTGCGGGCAGGCACCAAAGAAAATGCAAGTGAATCACCGTCTATATCAATCACTCCATTACTTAAAGCTACTGCTTGATTACAACACAAATTCACCACGGGGTCGTTCCTGAACTCAGGGCTGTTGTCTCCATCCGGGTAATATGAATTCCTTAGGTTGCATAATTCTATCTCTGCATCTATAGCAAAAAAGGTATTGGCACCTATCGTTGTCAGACTTGCACTGCGACAACATTCTTCAAAGTAGAATCGAAACACACAACAACCTTTATTTTGCATGGTGTCTAATAACCCTGAACCAAAATCTATTGTGGCTTGATAAACATGTTTTTCAAGCCCATTGCCTGCCGAATCGGTATTCCCTATCGCTCCACAAGGGTTGGTATTGGTCAAACAAGCCGGGGTTATATCTTTAAAAACTATGTATTCCACATCCAAATAAAATGTGTCGGTTACTATACCTCGACCACAAAATATTTTTAATGTCTTGGTTTGCTCTGCCGCACTCCCCCTGCAATCACGATAGTAATTGAGCGAAATTTCATATTTCTGTGCTGACAAATGTTCCCATTGAATCTCAGCTCCTCTGATTTCGGCAGCATGTACAATGTGCGGACAAGTAAACAATGTCAAAATAAGAATGACAAATGAAAAAGCGGTATTTTTTTTATTCATAATCAAGAAGTTGTTTATATCACTCTTATGACACCACAAAGTGTCTAAATGTTGCATGTGAAGATTTTTTTTTAAAAGTGTTTTATACATAATCAATCATTCCTGTTTAGTTACCAACTCTCATTGTCGACAAATTTCAGATGTCAAAATTGCAAAAAAACGTGAACAATCGATGTAAGTGTTTTTTAAACACAAATAGAAAATATAAGTTTGCAAAAGCAAAATAACAAATAAGATATGATAGCAAATCCTCTACATACACAAGGTGCAACAGAACCTGATTTTCTTCCGATAAACGGAACAGACTACGTTGAATTTTACGTTGGCAATGCAAAACAAGCTGCTCATTATTATAAAACCGCCTTTGGTTTTCAAGAACTTGCTTATGCCGGACCGGAAACCGGAGTAAGAGACCGTGTCAGCTATGTCATCAAACAAGACAAAATACGTTTTGTGCTTACCAGTCCACTACACCCGGATTCTCCCATAGCAGAACACATCAAACAACACGGAGACGGAGTAAAAGTATTGGCATTGTGGGTTGATGATGCACGCAAGGCATGGGAAGAAACTACCAAACGTGGCGGAAAATCATGCATGGAGCCCACTGTTATCAAAGATTCTCATGGCGAAGTAGTTCGCTCAGGCATTCACACTTATGGCGAAACTTTGCACATATTTGTTGAAAGAAAAAATTACACAGGACCATTCATGCCGGGTTATGAAAAGTGGGAAAGCGAATACCACCCTTCCGGTACAGGGCTTTTGTATGTTGACCATTGCGTAGGAAATGTAGGTTGGAATCAAATGAATAAGTGGGTGGCTTTTTATGAAACCGTAATGGGATTCAAAAACATCCTTTCCTTTGACGACAAAGATATTTCAACTGAATATTCTGCTTTGATGAGCAAAGTGATGAGCAATGGAAACGGTTATGTAAAATTCCCCATCAACGAACCGGCAGAAGGCAAGAAAAAGTCTCAGGTTGAGGAATATCTTGATTTTTATCACGGAGAAGGCGTTCAACACGTTGCTCTTGCTACACATGACATTGTCAAAACTGTGTCAGACCTCAGAAGCAGAGGCGTTGAGTTTTTGACCATTCCCGATTCTTACTATGTTGATTTGCTTGATAGAGTAGGCAAAATAGATGAAGACCTTGCACCTTTGAAAAAACTCGGAATACTTGTTGACAAAGACGATGAAGGGTATTTGCTTCAAATATTTACCAAACCCGTACAAGACAGACCTACTTTATTTTATGAAATTATTCAGCGAAAAGGTGCAAAATCATTTGGTAAAGGGAACTTCAAAGCTTTGTTTGTTTCTTTAGAAAAAGAACAAGAAAGAAGAGGAAACCTTTAAAAACGGTTACTCCAACAAATCACTCTTCATATACTCAACATTATTAATTTCGGGGTTACACCTAAACTCTGCTTGGGTATTGTACTTGTTTCATTAATCAGCACGGATTTAGTACTTTTGCAACGATGACAAAGCCCCTGATATTAGTGAGCAATGATGACGGGATAACCGCACCCGGACTTAAGGTTTTAGTAGAAATAGCAAAAAAAATTGGTCGTGTTGTAGTAGTCGCTCCCGATGGACCTCAAAGCGGTATGGGGCACGCCATAACCGTTAATCAACCTTTGCGTGTAGAAAAGATGGATATTTTTGAAGGAGCCGAATCCTATCAAACTACAGGAACTCCGGTAGATTGCGTTAAACTTGCTATTGAAAAACTGATGATTGCGAAACCTGACCTGCTTCTTTCAGGTATCAACCATGGGAATAACTCTTCCATCAATGTCATTTATTCAGGCACGATGAGCGCAGCCGTAGAGGGCGCTATCAATGGTATTCAGTCTATTGGATTTTCGCTAACCGATTACAGCTATCATGCTAATTTTGAACCTGCAAAACATTATATAGAAAAAATTATACTTAGTCTTTTGGCAAACCCACTCCCCCCTAATTCATTATTAAATGTGAACATCCCTACCACAGAAAATATCAAAGGAATAAAAGTTTGTCGTCAAGCTAATGCCAAATGGGAAGAAAGTTTTGAAGAGCGTGTTGACCCCTATGGACGAAAATATTATTGGATGATAGGCAATTTCGTAAGCATTGACAGTGGTGAAGACACGGATGTATTTGCCCTTTCGCAAGACTATATTTCGATTGTACCCACCCAATACGACCTGACCGATTATAAGAGTATTTCGATTGTTAACAACTGGAGGCTCAATGAAAAATAAACCATTAATCATTGGAATCATTACCGGCATTTTAGCTCCCCTGCTATGTTGTATTGTGGTTCTATATGCACGTTTTCCGCAATATATGAGCGTGTCTTACATAGTTGACTTATGGTTGGGAAACGACAAAACCGCATTACCTATCATCAAGGCATCGATGTTGATTAATCTACCCATTTTTTTGATTGCATTAAACAGATTTAAGAATCAGAAATTTGCCAGAGGCGTTGTTGTTGGTACTTTATTAATCGGGGCATACATCTTCATTATTCACTTTTTCAAATAAACCATGAAATACTATCTGGTTGCAGGCGAACCGAGCGGTGACATGTATGGTGCCGAAATCATGCAAGTAATTAAAGAACAAGATTCCGAAGCTGAATTCCGAATCTGGGGTGGCGACAAAATGGAAAATGCAGGTGGCACACAAGTCTCACATATCAAAGAACGTGCTTTCATGGGGATTTGGGAGGTGGTGAAAAATTTGCGAAAAATCAAAAAGAATCTCAACCTATTCAAAAACGACATTTTACAACACAAACCTGATGCACTCATATTGATTGATTACCCGGGATTTAATTTGCGAATTGCACCCATAGCCAAGGAATTGGGAATTCCCGTACATTTCTATATTGCACCCAAAGTTTGGGCATGGAATAGCAAACGAATCAAGGACATCAGGGCTTATGTGGATTATCTTTATACTATTTTACCTTTTGAGCCTGCTTTCTTCAGTCAACATAATGTCAAATCTGATTATGTAGGGAATCCTTTGATGGACTTAATTTCCGAATACAAACACAGTCCTGAAGTCTTGCAAAATTTGCGCACAGGCAAACCGGTCATAGCGTTGTTACCCGGCAGTCGCAAAATGGAGATTGCCAACATTCTTCCCATTATGGCAACTATTCCAAAGCATTTTCCTGACTATCGCTTTGTAATGGCGGGTTCTGATTCTTTTTCACAAGAAGAATTAAACACGCTATCACATCAATATAACATAGAAATTTTCAGAGGTAAAACTTATGAAATCCTCTCCTGCTCCCAAGCAGCTTTGGTTACCAGCGGAACCGCCACTCTCGAAACGGGACTATGGCAAGTACCCCAAGTAGTTTGTTATAGATTTTCCAAAATCTCGTATCTGATTGTAAAACCGTTAATGAAAGTCAAATATGTTTCTTTGGTTAACCTGATTCTGGACAGTCCTCTTGTTACCGAACTCATACAAGACGACCTTACCGAAAAAAATATTATTAAAGAGCTTAACGCCATTTTGAACACAGACAAAAGAGCAAAGATTATGACGGGTTATGCCGCACTCAAAATCAAAGTAGGCGAACCGGGAGCTTCCCACAGGACAGCCAAATTGATAGTAGAAAGAACTAAGAACAATTAAGCAGCTTGCCCCACCACTTTCAGATGTTTCACATGTGATTTGAGTGCCTGAAACATCGTAGGATATTCCTTGTAATCAACATGATATTCCTTGCAAGTTGCTTTCACAATCTTATTTAATTTTGCATAATGAACATGGCTTATTCGAGGAAATAAATGATGCTCGACTTGGAAATTCAAGCCACCTAATAACCAATTTAAAAACTTACTGCCTGTTGCAAAGTTGGCGGTAGTTTTAAGTTGATGTACTGCCCATTCATCTTCTACCTGAAATTCAGTAGAAACAGGATCTACAAAATCTGCCTTTTCAACTACATGAGCCAATTGAAAAACAACGGAAATCAACAATCCGGTAACATAACTAATGACCAAATATCCTATAAGCATGGGAATCCAACCTACCATAAAACCCGGTATTACAATAAAAATGACGGTATAGAAAATCTTTGAGAACCAAAAATTCAAATGTTCCTTTAAATTCATCTTAGGCATGGGAGCATACTCAGAAATTTTACCTTTAAAATACTTGTAAAAATCATTATAGAACACCCAGAATATGTAAGTAGTACCATAGAGTAATATCCATGAGAAATGTTGAAAAGCGTGAAAAATATTCTTCTTTTGTGCAGTATGGACTCTAATAAAAGGTTGGATATCTATATCATCATCCATTCCTTCAATATTGGTAAATGAATGGTGGTTTACATTATGCTTTTGCTTCCATATATAAACATTTCCGCCCATCACATTGAGAGAAAAACCCATAATTGTATTCACCGCAGAATTGGTGGAATAACTCCCATGTGCACCATCATGCATCACATTAAAACCAATAGCAGCAAGCGTAACACCCATCATTACACAAAGAACCAGCGACAAAATAATACTCGAAGGAGTGAAAAAAACGAGGATGGTATAAAGTGCAATAAGAGCAGTAAACAAAATTACTGACTTGGAATACAATCTATAATCACCGGTTTTTTTAATATTATGTTCTTTGAAATACCCGTCAATCCTATTCCTAAGAACAAGAAAAAAATCGGGTTTTACTGTAAACTTTATTTGAGACATTGTTCTAATTTTTTCGGCTGCAAATTTAAGGGCATTTTATGATTATATTTGCTTTAATAGCTTTTGTTCTGCACATTCATTCCTCCACAAATCCATTCTATCCAATACTGTTAATGAGGATTTTCCATACTTTCGCACACCTAAAATGAAAGTACTGACAATTATTGGAGCGCGTCCACAATTTATCAAAGCAGCACCTATGAGTAAAGAAATCTCAGGAAGAGAAGGTGTAACAGAAGTGATAGTGCATACAGGGCAACATTTTGACGAGAACATGAGCGATATCTTCTTCCGCGAAATGCATATACCCACCCCAAACTACCAATTAAACATCAACAGTCTGGGACATGGAGCCATGACCGGAAGAATGTTAGAAGAAATTGAAAAAATACTTTTGATAGAAAAACCCAATATCGTTCTTGTATATGGAGACACTAACTCCACCTTAGCGGGTGCTTTAGCAGCAAAAAAATTACATATAAAAGTAGCACATGTAGAAGCGGGGCTTCGTAGTTTCAATATACGAATGCCTGAGGAAGTCAACAGAATTCTTACTGACAGAATCTCTGACTTCTTATTTTGCCCTACAGACAGCGCAATTCAAAATCTGCATAACGAAGGATTTGACAAACTAAACTGTTCTGTTGTGCGTAATGGAGATATTATGTACGATGCTCTCAAATTCTTTTCGCAATATGCTCCTGACGCCTCCTATGCCTTTGAAACTGCCGGAAACAAAAAATATGCTCTTTGTACGATTCACCGAGCAGAAAATACCGATGACCCCATTCGATTACGAAACATCATCTCCACTCTCAATAAGATATCAGAAGAAGTTCAAATCCTGCTGCCACTGCATCCAAGAACCCAAAAGCTACTCCAATCACTTTCTATTGAACCAAAATTCAATATAATTTCTCCTGTAGGATACTTATCAATGTTAACACTCTTGGAGCATTGCCAATTTGTTCTAACCGATAGTGGTGGCTTACAAAAAGAAGCTTATCTCAAAAAGAAATATTGCATCACCATGCGCGATGAAACCGAATGGGTAGAGTTAGTTGAAAACGGAGTAAATTTTGTGGTTGGTGCAGACTCTGAGAATATCTACAGTACGTTTAAACTGATATATACCAAACCATTCCGAGCCATAGAAGGAATATACGGCAATGGGAATGCGGCTAAAGAAATTGTAGATAAAATACTTGAATAAGTGTTTTCCTAATCATGCTTATAAGGAAGTATTAGAGATATTAACAAGAAGCGAATCTGACTTACTTTAACCGGTAAAGCACGCAACTCAGATGAGCGCTTTATTCTTCTTCTGATTTTTTAAATATAGAACCAATTCCTTTTCCAATTTTTTGAACAGCTTCAAGTCCCTTATTCAGAGGCTCTCCTGAAATATCGCTGAAACGTTCTATGGCAACGCTGTCATATTCCTGAGGATAAATGACAATGAGGTTATTTTCCTCAAAATATTTTTCCATTTTCATGGGTACAGCATCCATTGCATTTATGTGAGAAGTAGCGCCCCTACGTGCAGACACCATGACCAATAAATCATCTTTGCGAATGTCTTTGGCAACAATCAAAAAGTCGTCCCAATCTATCATGGGCTTCATGGTTACCGAAGGAGTTAGTTTGTTGCTGGCAAATACTTTTTTGATAGCATTTTGGGAGGCTTCGCAACAATAAAAAATAACAGACATACTTAGTTCTTGCGACAACAAGGCTATTTTTTTCAACCAAAGTGCAAACCCCTTTTCATATTCAGCCATGCGAGGCACTGCAATAACTATCCTCTTATGCAATGCCAACGGACTATCAAAACGGCAGACCATGACAGTTTTATCAATATTCTTGAGAATACTTTCTAATTTCTCTCCCACAATTTTGTCAAAAATGCCGGCACGGCTTGGCCAGCCCAAAGTAACAATATTCGCCATAATTTCTCTTGAAATTCGGCTTATTCCGCTTGCTGTATTATGATCGATAGTTGTGATTACATTGGCTTTTGTTTCAGAAGCGGATGCTTGTTTCACAAACTCCTCCAATTTATTTCTTGTTTTGACAATATTCATTTCTGCCTCATTGTCATTGGAAACTACGGATAGAATAGAGATAGGATTAGCGGATTTTTTGTCTTTAATAAAAATGGCAAATTCGAGCAATCTTTCGAGTTTGGTCAAATCATACATCGGAAGTAAAATATGTTCATTGTGTATGCCATTGGCTTTATGAGGCTCCGCATTTTCATTTTCAGATTGAATTACAATTTGTTTAGCTGCTTTTTCTGCTGCAAAGGATGCTACAATACAAGTTACTAAAATAAGGATGATGGTACCATTGAGTATATTTTCGTCAATGATTCCATGTTTGTAACCCACCAAAATCACGGCTAAAGTAGCCGCTGCATGTGCTCCACTCAACCCAAATATCAACTGTCTTTGGGCTTTGCTGTATTTAAAAGCAAGTTGCGTAAATAAGGCAGCTATCCATTTGCCTGTAATTGCTACAACAGAAAGCGTTCCTGCAACAATCAGAGCCATTGGTCCACTCAAAATCACAGTAATGTCAACAATCATTCCCACGCTTATCAAAAAGAATGGGATAAAAAGTGAGTTCCCGATAAACTCTATTCTGTTCATTAAAGCAGATGAATTCGGAATCAGTTTATTGAGCGCCAAACCCGCAACGAAAGCACCGATAATTGCCTCAATCCCGGCAGCTTCTGCCAAGAATGCAGCAAAGAATACAACTGAAAGCACAAAAATATAATGTGAGTGCTTTTCGCTTTCCAATTTTTTAAAAAACCATTTAGCAATTCGCGGAATAACCATGAACATAATCAAAGAGAAAATCGCTAATGACACTCCCAACCGAATCCAAAACTCGTTGGTTAAACTGCCCTGGCTATTGCCCAAAATAACAGCCAAAATAATCAGTACAGCCGTATCTGTCAGGATAGTACCTCCCACTGTAATTGCAACAGCCTGATTTTTGGATATACCGAATTTGCTCACAATCGGGTATGCAACCAATGTATGTGTTGCAAACATGCTGGCAGAAAGTAAACTTGTATTAAAATCGTAGTGCAACAAGTAGTAACAAACCGGATAACCAATAGAAAGCGGAATGGCAAAGGTAAAAAAACCAAAAAGTAAACTTTTGTTCTTATTTGCCTTGAACTCATTCAAGTCAAGTTCTAATCCGGCTATAAACATGATGTAGAGCAAACCGATGGTGGAAAACAAATCCACAGCCGAGTTTTTTTCTAAAACATGCAATCCGTGCGGACCAATGATTATGCCCGCAATAATCAAACCTATTATACCCGGAATATTGAACTTCCTGAGCAAAATTGGTGACAGCAAGATGATTAAAAGAATCAGCGAAAAAACCAAAATGGGACTTTCCAAAGGCAGATTGAACTGATGAATTAAATGTTTAAAATATTCCTTAAAATCCATTCATTATTTTATTTGAGTGCAATGTATGAAACAGAGTTGAATCTCAACGGGCAATATTACAAAAAAAGCGCTAATAAGGACGATAACTTCATGAGCAAAGTGTCTTTTGAAAATCCAAATTTCATTACTTAACAAATACACATCTATACTATATTTGAAAGGTAAAAATGGGATAATAATATGCACCCTGAAATTGAAATAAGGCTTACAAACCAAGACTATATAGATGCTGACATGATAGAAGCTGCATTTAGCTTCTGGTTTTCAGACAATCAACACTTGCGTTCTCCCTTCCCTTTTTATATTCGTGAAAAGTTACAAATGGATGCGAGTCATCATTTCTTAGACTGGGCTGAAAAACTCACAGACAAAGCAAAAAAAGACATCAATGATGAAATTTTAGCTGAAAAATTAGAGGAAATAATCTTTGAAATGGCACTTAAAATGGTTTTAACAGAGGATGAAAAGATTAGTATTCGCTATCCGTTTATGCCTCGCAAAGGAGACCAACTCAATCAAAAAGACCAACAAGGAGTTGAAACTCCAAGTGTGGTAACAGATAGAATTTACTATAAAAAAGGCGATGAAGCATTTTTAAAGGTAAAACTCAAAAACCTTGCAACTAACAATGAATGGGTAACCGAGTTTGAGTTGCCCGAATAATTAAATTATTTCTTTGAACCATCAAGATTGAATGATTCTGATTCAATCATTTTATCATCTTTGTAAACACCCCTACTTTCAATATTTCCGCTGGCATACCACCGCACAAATTCTCCATTTAGTTTGTCATTAACATAGTTTGTTTGACTTATTTTGTTGCCGGAAGAATCCCATATAACCCATACTCCCGAACGTTTTCCATGCACAAAATCACCTTGCATTTGTTTCTTTCCGTTTGAATAAAACCATGTCCATGTCCCTTCATCCTTGCCGTTGATATGCTGCCCTGTAACCTTGGCTTGACCGTTACTATAATCCCATGAGTCTGTACTGAATTCATATTGAATCCAGATATATGCAAGTACGATAGCATATACCACAAAACGCAAATACCGTAAATTCTCTTTTAAAGTTGAACGGTCTGCCATAGATCTTTTGTTTTATTCGTGTCTGCCGCCCCCAATAATATTAAACAAATGAAGTATTGCCGGAAACAATGCATCCATTGACTCCTTTGCACCTTTGGTTGAGCCGGGCAAAGCCAACACAAGTGTGTTTCCAATCAACCCCGCCACTCCGCGCGAAAGCATTGAGTAAGGAGTTCTCGCTTGTCCATAATTTCTTGCAGCCTCCATCACTCCCGGAATTTCTCTATCCAATAAGGGTTTTAATGCCTCCGGTGTCATATCTCTGGGCGACAAACCTGTTCCACCCGTAAGCACAACCAGGTCATTCTCGGCAGCCAACATTTTTACCTTTTGTTGAATTACTGAAAGTTCATCAGGGATAATGCAATAATTTGTAATGACAACTTCACAATTTTCAAGTTTTGCAATAATTGCCTTGCCTGCTTTGTCTTCTTTCTTACCGGCTGAAATACTGTCTGAACATACAATCACTGCCGCTTTCAGGTCTTTCTTGAATTTATCTTTGAAGTCGGATTTGCCGCCAAACTTTTCAATTAGTTTTATGTTTGAAATTTCTATCCCTTTGTCTATGGGCTTGAGCATATCATACATAGTCAGCGCAACCACAGAAACGCCATGCATTGCCTCCACCTCCACCCCGGTTTTATATATAGTATGCACCTCCATCTCAATATAAACCTCTAAGCCTACAACCTTATATCGAACAGCAGTAAATTCTATGGGCAGCGGATGACAGTCCGGAATCATATCGCTGGTGCGTTTTACAGCAAACAAACCGGCTGTTTTAGCCATTTCAAACACATCGCCCTTGGGTACACGTTTTTCTGTAATTGCCTGAATCGTTTCATCCTTGCTAACTCGCACAATGGCTTGCGCAACAGCCTGTCTTAACGTACTATTTTTATGTGTGATGTCAATCATATTACCGCAACAAATGTAAGGTTATCTATATTCAAGGAAATAAAAAAGTAGGGATTTGCTTCTCTTGATTAATAAATAATCAAACTATCTTGCTTTCCCAATCCTTCTTTTCATCCACACCCAATTCTCGGTCGCAATCTTCAAAACGATACAAAATAGTCAGCAATTCATCTTCGCTCATTATGGTTTCGGCTATTTGAAAAACCTCTTCATCTTCCACCGCAATATGCTCTAATAAAGCTTCTGAATATGCTTCAAACTTTTTCTTTGCACCTTGTATATCACTCGCATTCACTGCCTCTTCCAAGTCCGCAAGCATCTCTCTGAAATCTTCGTGATTCTGTAACATCTCATGAATAACACCATATTCAAGCATTTCATTTCGCTTAATCATTTCAGGAAACAAAACCTCTTCTTCTTTGTGATGATGATACCCATCAGCATAGGTTCTAAAAAATATTATACGTTCGTTCATCTCACTGATATCAACATTTCCGGCTTCTATATCCGCAAAAAGTGCATGGGTGTTGTCAATGGCACGTTTGATATTTTCGTGTTCTCTTGTTAATACTTTTACTACTTCATTCATAATTATTTATTTTATTGATTTTTAATTGGTTGGAATCCCTAATTCAGTTAAGCTATTTTCCAAAAACACCTTAATCATATCTTTTCTGTAAGTGCGAGAATAAAAATCATTTTCCACTATTCTCGGTTTTTTGATTGCAGTTGTAAGTAATGTTTGCAGGTCATCTTTATTAAGATTTCCTTCAACAACAATAGGCTTAGGATCTACCCCACCCACAACAATGCGTAAGTTCTTCTTTTCATCCAATGAAACGGCAGTGGTGAGTGAAGTAAAATCAAGGGATTGACGTGGTCGGAGTTTTTTAAAAATAACTCTCTTTGTACCAAAAGGAATTTCAACAGATTGGAGTAAGGTTCTTTTTTCCAAAGCTACTGAAACAATTCCATCTCCGGTATAAATACTTTCTATAGGTACTATACGTTCGCCCGATGCATCTAACAATTTCGCATTTGCACCATAAGCAATCAGCACAGGTGCAGTATCACTGACAAATTTTGAAAAACAGTTTTTCTTACCGCCTGTTGCCAGACAAATATCACCGTTGCATTTAAGACAGTGTCCTACAGCCTCACGCCACCATTCACTTTGGTTGTAATAAAAACAACGATTTTCACACAATAAATTACCTCCTATTGTGGCTGTCTTACGGATAACAGGCGTTGCCACAGCAAGTGCTGCCTGCACAAGTCCAAAAAACCTTTCAATAATCTCTGTGGATTGAATAATTGTTTCCAGCGTAACCATTGCACCTATCTCCATACGGTCAGCATGCAATCGAACCGATTTAAGTTCTTCTATTCCCGAGACATCAATCAGGCAATCAGCTTCAATATTTCCTTGTTGTTTATTGACAAATACATCCGTACCTCCCGCTACAAATATGGCGTTGTGCAAACTGTTTATCAGTTGCATGGCTTCGTTTACGGTTTTTACTTTAATGTAAGATTGCGTTGCTTCCATAGTTTTTCGGGTTTTAGTTAATTGATATTGATTCTGATTGCATATTGGCTTTAATCTGTGCCAACACTTCATCCGCTTTTATTGGCAATTTCGTGATTCTCACACCGCAGGCATTAAAAATGGCATTCGCAATAGCAGGAATCACCGGATGCAAAGCACCTTCTCCGCACTCTTTTGCACCATAAGGACCTTCGGGATCACCGGATTCTATAATGTTAGTGTCCATTTCGGGTGTGTCTAATGTTGTGGGTATTTTATAATCACAGAAATTGTTATTGAGCAGCAAACCGTTGTAATATTTCATTTCTTCACTCATCGCCTGCCCAATTCCCATGTGCCATGAGCCTTCCAACTGTCCTTCTACCGCCAAAGGATTGAGTGCTTTTCCGCAATCGTGTGCTCCCCATACATTTAATACCTCTACCTGTCCGGTTGTTTGGTTGACATTCACTTCTGCAATGCAAGCTCCAAAACTATAGGAAGGACTTAATCCTGCTCCGGCACCTTTGAAATCTCCTCCTAATTTTGGTGAGATATAATTGCCGCTCACGGTCAAAGCACCTCGATTAGCCGTAGTAATATCAATAGCTTCCAACCATTCTAAATTTACACTGTTGTCATTGGAACGCACACGACTATTTTCTATGAATAACTCATCTATGGCAATTTGTTTTCTCTTGGAAACTGCTTCCAAAATTTCTGTTTTTAATTTTTCTGCTGCCTGCTTGGCTGCATTGCCACACATAAAAGTTACTCGACTTGAATAACTGCCTAAATCCACAGGTGTAAGTAGGGTGTCAGCAGCCAAAACAAACACTTTCTGCATATCCACT
Organism: Bacteroidota bacterium; assembly: GCA_023957335.1. Classification (NCBI taxonomy): domain Bacteria; kingdom Pseudomonadati; phylum Bacteroidota; species Bacteroidota bacterium. Next base: position 58,987 of record JAMLHC010000006.1, read on the forward strand.
CCCATAGTTTCTGCCACCACCATTGCGAGCATAGTATCGCTTCCTTGCCCAATATCACTTGCTCCCGATGAAATCAAAATCCTACCATCAAAATCTAATTTTAAGTGCACTACTGTTTGTGGATATTCATTCCAAATGATGGGTAATGCGCTTCCGCTAATAAAGAAACCGCAGCCCACTCCAATCCCTTTGCCTTTGGGCAAATTTCCTCTTTTTTCTTTCCATCCTGAACGCTCCATAACTTGTTGCAAAGCCATTCTGCTACCGTTGGAAGTGATTCTGAATTCTCCTACTGTAACTATATTTTCTTTGTAAAAGTTTTGCAGCCGCATCTCACAAGGGTCTATGCTCAAGCGGTGTGCAATATCATCAATCAATGTTTCAGCAGCAAAGCGTGTATTTACCGCGCCATGACCACGCATAGCGCCACATTGCGGTTTGTTAGTATATACGCGATAGGTTCTAAATCCAAAGTTTTTGATTTCATAAGGTGCTTGCAACAATACCCCGTTATAGTATGAAGTAACTACGCCAAAACTACCATAAGCACCTCCATCAATAGCAACGTCTGCATCCAACACTTTCAGCATCCCTTTGCTGTCTGCCCCCATTTTCATTTTAAACTTAGATGGATGCCTTCCGTGATTGCTAAGAAAAACCTCTTCTCTTGTGAAAGTAGAACGCACAGGTCTTCCGGTTTTGCGAGCAATATGTGAAATAATCATTTCGTGTGGAAAAGGATCACTTTTGCCTCCAAAACCGCCCCCTACATAAGGTTTAATCACGCGGACTCTACTCAAAGGAACCTGCATCACTTTGGCTAATGCTCTGTGCAAATAATGCGGAACTTGTGTTGCTGTATGTATTGTCAAGCCATTTTCATCCCAAAAGGCTGTAGCAGAATGTGGCTCTGTAAAAGCGTGCGAAACACCTTCTACATCAAATTCCATTTCTGAAACAATATCTGAAGTTTGAAAAGCCTCTTGCTGATTACCAAATCGCAACTCGGCTTTTTTGTGAATATTATTATTGAATTTGCAATGTTCATGAATCTTCGCATCTGTTCCCACATCATTCAAAGACTCTTCTATGGTGAAATAGGTTCGAAGCGGCTTGTATTTTACCCTAATCTTTTTGCAGGCTTCTTCTGCTATTTCAAAACTTTCTGCAGCAACAGCCGCAACAATTTCGCCAAAATAGCGTGTTTTATCAATTGCCATAGCAGTTTCGTCATGCGAAACGGGCAATACTCCAAACTTTTCGGGGAGTTCCTTCCCAACCGTTACATATACCACGCCTTCCATTGCTTGCGCATCAGAAATGTCAATATCTTCGATAATGGCATGAGCATAAGTGCTTCTCAAAAATTTGCAATACAATAGGTTTCTAAATTGTAAATCATCCGCATACAATGCTTTACCCAATGCTTTTTTTTCAGCTTCAATATACGGTCTGCCTACTCCAATTATATTTTTACTTTCCGGCACGGTTGGCAAATGTTCAATCCCTTGTTTTTTTAATTCGGTATAATCCGTAACAGCTTCAATAATTTTCTTGTATCCGGTACAACGACAAAGGTTTCCGGACAGAGCTTCTTTGATATCTTGTTTACAAGCATCGGGATGTTTTTCCACAAAATCTTTAGCTGTCAAAATCATTCCGGGTGTACAAAATCCGCACTGAACAGCCCCCTTGCGCACAAAGAGTTCTTGCAATAATTCAGGTGTAGCATTTTCTGCCAACCCTTCCACAGTCTGAATCTCCGCATTATCAAATCTAAAGGCAGGAGTAATACAACTGAGTACGGGTGTCCCGTCTGCTATGACCGTACACGCACCGCAACTACCTTGGCTACACCCCACCTTAGTACCGGTTAGCCCGGCACGTTCGCGAATCAAATGCGACAGCGTTTCTGAGTCTTCTGCAAGGAATGTAAAGGGTTTATTATTGATTTTCAGACTTATCTTTCTCATGTGTTTTCTTATTTATTTTACAATCCGGCTCCTATGCTTTTCCCCCCATCTACATAAAGGGTTTGACCTGTTACAAACTGCGTTCTTTTATCGCACAGAAAAGCAACAGCTTGTGCAATATCTTCGGGTTTTCCCATGCTTTGTGTGGGTTGCGCTTGAATCAACTTTGCACGCACTTCATCTGACAATCCACGCGCCAAAGGAGTATCAATAAAACCGGGTGCAATTGCATTTACTAAAATGCCATACCTTCCCAATTCCAATGCCAACACCCTCGTAAGGCTGACCACACCTGCTTTTGAAGCCGCATAATTAGATTGTCCGGGATTGCCCAACCATGCACGCGAGGCAATATTTACAATACGTCCGTTCTTTTGTTCTTTCATTTTAATAGCCGCTGCTCTACACATCATCCAAGTACCTTTGAGATTAATATTGGTTACCAAATCAAAATCTTCCACAGACATTTTCCATATCATATTATCCCGAATGATTCCGGCATTGTTGACTAAAATATCTACTTGCTCTATGGATGCAAAAAGGCTTTTTACATCAGATTCATTGCTGATATCACATTTGTAAAATGTTGCACCATTGTTCAATTCTGCAGCCAACGCCTGCCCTTTCGCTTCATCTATATCTACCAAAATACACAAGCAACCCTCTTGTGATAGCCGTTGAGCGATAGCTCTTCCAATTCCTTGTGCTGCTCCGGTTATTATGGCTGTTCTTTTATACATTGCTCTATTTGTTTAATTTGTTTAATCATATTAACGCTTCCAATGTTTTTGACCTCAATCAACTTTGCAATGATACTAACAGCAATTTCATAGGGAGTTTCGGCTCCAATATTCAATCCGATTGGCATATCTACTTTGTCCAACTCGTCTTCGCTTGCAACACCCTCTTGCAGTAACATTTTACGGGTTAGCAAGATTTTTCTTTGACTGCCAATGAATCCTAAATAGGCGTGTTCTTTGCGCAAACAGTATCGCAGTAATGCTCGATCAATATCATGGCGGTAAGTCATGATAGCAATATAGGTATTATCATCAAAGGATATTTGTTTCAAAGCTTCGGCAAAATCAATACAGTGTGTGTGCACCTGCTTATGGTTTATTTGCTGAAAATATTCAGCTCTATCATCATAAACCGACACATCAAAATCCGCTCTCACAGCTTGATTTGCCAACTCCTGTCCAACATGACCGGCTCCAAAAATTACCAATTTTTTTTGCACTTCCTCAGGTTCTATATACACTTTCACCATACCACCGCAACACATGTGATGTTGTTGGAGAAGCTGATGTTCAAACAATTTTGGACTTCCTATTTTGATTTGTGTAATGGCATCCTCAATAATTTTTTTCTCTAATGCACCACCGCCTATACTACCCTCTATTGTCCCATTTTCAAACACACGCATCTTTGTCCCTGCCTTACGAGGAGTAGAGCCTCGTGTATCAACAATAATGCAGAGTGCTGATTTAAGCGGTTTATGATTATATGGAATTATAGGTTCAGACATTGTTAAATTGCATGTTTAAATTTGGAAAGTGCTTTTTGTATTCCTCAGGTGTATCAATATTGTACAACACAGATTGGTCACGGGTTGCATAATCAATGCGGTTTTGGTTGGCAAGAATGCTTTTCAGACTTCTGTCTGTTCCTGATTCTTTAATCGCTGCAATCTCATTGCCACAAAGCAAAACCGGATGTCCACCCTTGTCGGATACCCGTGGAGAAACATAGCCGTCAATAGGTTTCATTGCAAGCATATCCTGCAAAACACTCGCATTGACAAAAGGATTATCTGCATTTTGTATAAATATCCTGTTCTCGTGTACTGTTTCCAAGCCAAGTTTGATAGAAAATGTTCTGCCAAGCTCAGGATGAGTGTTGGGTACAATCCTTATCCCCTGTAATTGTTCAAAATAATTTTTGTATTGATTCAAAACTGCATCATTCAACACCAACACAATCGAACCTTGCATGACTGTGCTATAAACTTTTACAATCTGTTCAATAAAGGTTTTGCCACTATCAAACGGCAATAGCAGTTTAGGAAAGCCCATTCTTTTGGATTCCCCTCCTGCCAATATAATTACAGCCGATTTATTGATATTTGACAAATTCTCTAACATCTATTCATGAAGTTTTCTTTGTTTCTCTTCCAATTCTTCTCTTGACTCTTTGTGATTTTCATCCGGCAAACAGCAATCCACGGGACACACAGAAGCACATTGTGGTTCATCGTGAAAACCAACGCACTCGGTGCATTTGTCAGTAACGATGTAGTAAAACTCATCAGAAATGGCATTTTGCTCCCTATAAGGGTCAATCGTTTCTCCGTTCATCAGTTCGTAATCGGAGGTGATGTTGGTTCCATCAGCCATAGTCCACGGTACGCCATTGGCATAAATCGCTTTGTTAGGACATTCGGGCTCGCAAGCTCCGCAATTGATACAGTCATCAGTAATTTTAATAGCCATAGTATTTTTTGTATTTTAATTTACTTCAAATGTGTTTCCGCTAAAAAATAAATCATCCACTGTTTTGTACTTCCCTTCTTTCTTACCTTCTGTGATTTGTCGGTGAAATTCTTCATCATATACCGATGATTCAACATTTCTAATAACACCCATTGCAACAGGAAAGTCAGGCAATTTCATCTGAATCAACATATTATGTAACACCGTTGATTTTGAATGTGCATCATGTATCAATATATCTTGTTCAGTAATCCCATTTTCTCCTATTGTTACCACCTGCAAATCCAAACCATTCAGACGCAAACCCTTATTGTTATTTTCACCAAAGAGCATGGGTTTACCATGTTCTAAAATGAGTTGTGTATTGGCTTTGTTTTCTTTTGCTGTAATAGAAGCATGGGTGTCATCATTAAAAATCACACAATTTTGAAGAATTTCAACCACCGAAGTTCCTTTATGCTTTTCTGCTTCAATAAAAACACTTGCCATCAATTTCACATCTGTATCCGGCACTCTGGCATAGAACTGACCTTGTGATCCCAACACCAATTCACCCACATTAAACGGATTTTCAATCGTGCCAAAAGGAGCTGATTTGGTATGCACACCTTGCTTAGTTGTAGGCGAGTGTTGTCCTTTGGTCAACCCATAAATTTCATTATTAAAAAGCAGCAGATTTACATTGATATTTCTTCTCACCAAATGAATAAAATGGTTACCACCTATGGCAAGTGAATCTCCATCACCGCTCACAATCCATACACTTAATTCGGGATTGGCAAGCTTTACGCCCGAAGCAATGACGGCCGGTCTGCCGTGAATTGTATGAAATCCAAAAGTATCCATGTAATATGGAAATCTGGAAGAACACCCTATACCCGAAATGATTGCAGTATCCTCTTTCTTGAGGTTTAATTCAGAGAATGCCCTTTGTACCGCATTTATAATAGCATAGTCACCACAACCGGGGCACCATTTTACTTCTTGGTCGCTGGCGTATTCCTTGGGTTTATATAAACATTGTAGAGTTTCCATATTAAGATTCTGAAAGTATTTGATTGAATTTGGTTTTGAGTTCCTTGACAGTAAAGGGTAATCCTTGAATTTTGTTATATTGTTTATATTTGAACTGAGGCAAAACTGCTCGCAGATAGTTGGCAAACTGTCCTGTATTGAGTTCGAATACGATTATGCGTTTAAATTTAGCAAAAATCTCTTCTGTGTTCTTAGGCAAAGGATTGATATAATTAAAATTGGTAAAGGCAATGTTTTTATTTTCTTCCTGTAATTCCATAACCGCCCCAAGCACAATTCCAAACTGTCCGCCCCAACAAACAACCAGCAAATCATTGGCATCCTTACCTTTGTATTTCTGTAAGGGTATATAGTTAGCAATCCTTTGGATTTTCTCTTTGCGAATGTGTACCATCTTCTCATGGTTGAGCGGGTTGTGCGAAACACATCCGGTACATTCATCTTTTTCCAGCCCTCCGATTCTGTGTTGCATACCGGCAGTTCCCGGCACAACCCAACTTCGGGCGAGTTTATCCAAGTCTCTGCTATAAGGTTTCCATAAGGAGTCTGCTTGGTTCAAAGTTCTTGGAGTAATTGCAGGCATTTCAGCCAAACGCTTGATTTTCCATGGCTCTGCGCCATTGCCCAAATAACTTTCTGTGAGCAGGATAACAGGCGTCATGTGCTCAACGGCAATCCTAACCGCTTCATAAGCCCAATCAAAGCAATCAGAAGGTCTTGAGGCAGACAGCACTACAATCGGGCTTTCTCCATTTCTGCCCCACACCGCTTGCATCAAATCGCTTTGTTCTGTTTTTGTGGGAAGTCCTGTACTGGGACCTCCTCTTTGCACATCCACAATGACAATAGGCAATTCAGTCATGATGGCAAGTCCGATGGCTTCTGTTTTAAGTGCCATACCTGGACCGGAAGTCGTGGTAACTGCTATATTACCGGCAAAAGCGGCACCGATAGCGGAACAAATCCCTGCAATCTCATCTTCTGCTTGAAATACCCTTGCCCCCGACCATTTGTGCTTGGCAAGTTCTTGCATAATATCGGTTGCCGGAGTGATAGGATAAGAACCGAGAAAAAGCGGTTTCGCAGCTTTCTCTGCTGCTGCCATAAATCCCCATGCAGCAGATTGGTTTCCTGTCATATTTCGATAGGTGCCGGGCGTATTCTTGGCGGGCAAAACTTGATAAGCAGACTTAATGATTTCGGTAGTCAGTGCATAGTTGTATCCTGCATTCAACGCTTTTTTGTTTGCTTCTCCTATGAGGGGCTTCTTTTTGAATTTCTGATCAAAATATTGAATCGTGTATTCAATCGGTTCATTAAATAGCCAAAGCACCATTCCAAGTGTGAACATATTTTTACATCGGTCAGCAGATTTGTTGTCGAGTCCCAATTCTGACACAGCAGCCTTCGTAAGTGAAGTGATGGGTGCTGCAACAACCTTGTATCCGCTCAATGAATCATCCTCCAATGGGTTGCTTTCAAATCCAGCCTTATCAATATCACGTTTCCCGAATGAATCACTATCAACCAAAATCATACAATTGGCTTTGAGGTTGTGGATATTGGCTTTGAGCGCAGCCGGATTCATTGCTACCAAGACATCAGGAGCATCTCCAGGGCTGTGAACACCTGAGCTGCCAAAATGAATTTGAAAGCCCGAAACACCTGCAACTGTTCCTTGAGGGGCACGGATTTCGGACGGAAAATCAGGAAAAGTAGCAATGGCATTCCCCATCAATGCAACATTTTCGGTAAATAATGTTCCCACCAACTGCATTCCATCTCCGGAATCACCTGCAAATTTTATGACTGCGCTTTCTACTATCATTTTTCAATATCATTTATTCGTTTGTCCAAGCCGGTTGACGTTTTTCTAAAAATGCCTGAATACCCTCATTAGCATCTCCGGTTGCCATCAACTGACGTGTATAAAGTTGTTCTAATTGAGGTAAAAAATTATTCAATACATGATTGAATTTCGCCCTTGAAGCTTTTACACCAAACCGTAGCGATGATGCACTCTTGGGCACTATGTTCTTCTCTATCCATTCCTCCGTTGAAGCATTAAGAGCTTCTTTGTCATCAAATACTTTGTGTATTAAGCCAATGCGAAACCCCTCCTCTGCGTCTATGCTTCTACCGGACAACAACAATTCTTCTGCTCTTGACAGCCCAATTTTTTCGGGAAGGATAATGGATGCCGGGGGTGGAAATACACCTAAGACAATTTCGGGCTGCCCCATCTTGGCTGTTTTGTCTGCAAACAAAAAATTACAAAAAATTGCCAATTCCATTCCTCCACCCAAACATTGTCCTGAAATCTTTGCCATTGTAGGGATTGACAATTTTGAAAGAGTAAAAAACATTTCGTGAAAAGTCTTCAACATCATTTCTGCAAATTCTCGGGTATGTTCTTCCACGCTTGCACCAAACGAAAAATGCTTGCCTTCGCCTTGAAAAACAATCAGTTTTAGATTTTTGTTTTGTTCAAATTCTTTGAAACAATCCAATAATTCCAACATCATAATATTGTCTAACACATTGCCCTTACCATCATTTAAAACAAGATTAGCAACAGAACCATGATGCGAATAAGTTAGATTTACTTTTTCCATACTATCTGTTTTCTGTTTTAAATTGAGGTGAAATGACACGGTGGAGGTCTTCATTCCATTCATGACCTTGCGCCAACAACTGACGTAGTTTAATAAAGTCAACTTCTCTGTTATCTTTAGGTCCGTAATTAAACGCCCTAAATCCGGCTTTGGCTTCAGACATCATATTAAGCGCCAGCCATTCCCGACTGCTTTCCTTATTTTTATCCCAATGTTCTAATTTTTTCTTGCGTACCTCCGACAGCGTTTTATGCAAGCAATTTGGGAAAGTATATAAAAGCTTTGCAATCAAACGATTTACCAATTCATCTAATTTAGACAAATCCACTTCGCCTTTTGCCATCAATTCTTTTCCTTTGGCAAATGCCTCTCCTGTTTTCATTGCACCAAAAATCACCCTGCCATACTCATCCGCATATTTTTCAATATTCACCAATGGGTTTGGAATAAACTTACCTTCCACTTTCAATGCGGGGGCAATATCAGTAATCATCCCATAATTAAGGGCTTGATGTGCTGTCCAAGGTTCGCACAACGAAAGTGAATACATCGCTCTTTCTACACCCACATAAAGATGCAAAAAGTCAGTAGCCCCACCAATAGCAGCACTTCCATGCTTGGGACCTGCCTGACCAAATCGAGCCAAATCGCTGGCTACCGTGAAATCGCAAGCCATTCCAATTTCTTGTCCTCCACCAATTCGCATTCCGTTTACCCTAGAAATAACCGGTTTTTCGCACTTCATGATGGCAGAAACCATGTCGTTGAACAAGCGCATATACTGTGAATATTCCTGCGGATTTCCGGCATAGTATTCTGCATATTCTTTGGTGTTACCACCCGTACAAAATGCTTTGTCCTCTGCACCGGTAAAAACAACAGCTACAACACTACGGTCGTTTGAGGCTTCACCAAAAGCTAGGATAATTTCCTTGACTGCTTTGGTTGTATATGAATTATACTGTTTAGGATTATTAATGATAATCCAGGCGTTGTACAATCCTTGTACCAGTGAATTGTCCGCATCCAAACAAGGACGTTTTTCGTAAATAATGTCTGTGTAGCTATAGTTTTCTACAATATTATGATTTTTTAATGCTTCCATTTTGCTTATTTTCAATTAATTAAAATCCGGAATCAATACGGTTCGCTTGGTGTATTTATGAGATAATGTGTTTTGAAAAACTTCGTTGATTTTGCTCATAGGGAAAATCTGAACAAAGTCTTTGATATCCAATTTTCCACTTGTAATCAGCTCTACTACTTCAGCATATAGTTCCGGTTTGCAACCCCATGTACCAATGAGTTTAGCATCAAAAGCCATCAAGTTGCTCAATCGCACTTCTAACTTATTCATGGTAAAGCCCACGATACTCAAAGTGGATGTATAAGTGATGAGGTTAAAGGCTAAATCCTGACCGGCAGTAGTACCTGAAAATTCAAAAATTTTCCAACCGTATTTGGGCGCACCTAATTCCTGAGCGATTTCCCTAACCTTGGCTTTTATTTCTTTCATGTCCATACCCTTGGTGTTGAGAGTAGAATGGACACCATTGTTTTTTACTTGTGCTAACTTTTCATCATTAATATCAATCGCAAGCACTTTAGCACCCATTATCTTAGCAATCAATGCTCCATATACACCCACACCGCCCACACCAATACAAATTGCCAAATCTCCGCTTGTTAATTCCGACTTTTTCACAACTTGGTAAGGAGTCGAAATTGCATCTGCAATTACGGACAGTTCTTCCAACTTATATTTCTGAAGCACCGCATCAGGCACAGGGCATAGGTATTTATACGGTACCACAATATGTGATGCAAAACCACCATGAAAATCATTACCCGGCATTAACTGATTTTGACAAATATTACTTCTGCCTTTGTTGCATAATTCACAGTCTCCGCATGGCAATACTGCAGGAATAATCACATTTTTTCCTTTTAGATGTACAGGACCTTCCATGACTGTACCGCTGATTTCGTGTCCTAAAGTCAATGGCATTTCTTTTTTGGTTCTTACGCCATCGTGCCAAAAGCTCAAATCCGTATGACAGACCCCGCAACCGGCTACTTTAACCAATCCTTCATCTTCTTTTACGGTAGGCATAGGAGATTTTACCAAAATAAAATCAGCTTTAAGTGCTGTCATTTGCCATTGTTTGATTGCTTCCATCTGTATATCTAATTATTTATCATTTTATCATATTCAAGACCTATTTTCCCTTTGCGGAACAGCTGTCCTGACATAAATTTTGCCGACACCTTTGCCTGAACCTGTAAGGCATCTTCCATATTTGCGGAACAAGCAGCAATGATGCAATCTGCAATTTCTTTTTGAGCAGATTGAATCAGGGGATTGTCTGACCAATTAACTTTTTCGATTTCAGAAGCAATATGAGGCATTGCTTCTTTCACAACAGAGCGTTTTGTCAATGCTGCATCGCCTTTAGCAAGGATATTCTTTGTCATGACAAGGCATTCTTGGAGCGAACCTGTATAATCTACCAAAAATCCTTGTGCTTGTTGAGCATTTACTTGCTTCCCATGCATCAGCATATCGAGCATCACGGAATGTTCATCTTTACTTGTTTTGCGAAACACCCAATGACAGCCTTCCATACCGGGAATAACCGGCAGTGTTACTTCGGGCATTGCAAACTTAACTTGTGTGGGAGCTATCAAGTATTGACAATGCATCATCAATTCGAGCATCCCGCCCATGCATCTTTTGCCATTGACAAAACCTATTGAAATTTCAAATTCATGGTATAATCTTCTGGCAGTTTTTGACCAATCTGCAGAAATTTTCTCACCGATATTACTATCCGTTACAGCCGGAAAAAATTCTGTTGTATCCGCTCCTACCATTTGAGTTGAAAAATGAAAATCAGATGTGAGTACAACTTTGTGGATGCCTTCTTTGTGCAGCCAGTCAATAGCGCGATTGAGTTCCGCATTGACATCATAATTATAACTTTCTCTGCTTATGCAGATATAGCCGTTGGTTCCATCATGTTCCGCATTCACATATAACTGCTGCCATTCCGGAGAATTCAAATTTTGCAATGTTTCCGGGTACCATTTTGTTTTTGCGGCATTGGGTTCAAGAGCATGGTATTTTTTCACATATTCTAATGCTTTCTCAGTTCCAATTCTGCGGATAAAGGCGGGCAATCCATTGGTAAACTGAGCACACAACTCGCCTATTGCATTCATAGTAGCCAAATCAGCACGCTTCTCATGCAACATGATTGTAGTCATTTGAATCAACGCACCATACACAATAGATTTCAATTCTTCTGACTGCTCTTCATCCATTTGCCAGCCCACAAGAGGACGGAAATGATTGGCGGGATACCAATTGAGCCCACTTTCTTTTCTTTCTGTCAGTTCTGCAGTTGGTTCAAACAAAGCTCCGTACTCTTTTCCTAAATGATACAAACAAGACCAGGTAAGGAAATTAGAACCCTTTGCACCAATCACGTCATGTGCTCTGAAGGGATTAGGTCCCATAATTTGGCGTATATATTTATCCGTTTTCCAATAAGGAGTATTGGTCCGATTGCAAAACTGAATACTTGCTTGAAGTAATCCGCAGAAAAACACATCCAGCACAAATGACCAATCATCGCTGACCTGCATTGGAATTAAGCCCATTGCCCACAAAAGATGCGTATGTGCAGAGGGTTTGGATTCTACTATTTCAAAAACTTTGTTGATTTCATGCGGAAAAGCGGGATGTGCAATGCCCACTCCCAGCTCTTTGGACGGGAATCCTGAAGTTACAGACCATATATGAATATTGGGGTATTCATTTTTGAACAAATCATAATGTGCTTTTTTGAGTTCTAACTTTTCAGGAATGGCTTCTAACAGAAACTTAGGATTGTATTGCTTTAAAGATTCGGGCAGTGTATTGCCGTCATAATTCAACTTTACAATATTCTTCATAATTTGATTTGCGCCTTCTGTCCCAAAAGAGGCTTGCAAACCCTTGTATTGTCGGGCTATTCCATCGGGCGCACCCGGCAAATCCAGCGCGATGATTGGCACATTCATTTCCATCAATCGCGAAGCAAATTGCATCACTTTGCCGGCACCCACAATGCCACCTGCACCCGAAATTACCATTGCACCGCGATTATGTTTATCACCAAAAACCTTATCTACAATTTCTTCCAAAGAAACCGGTAGTTTGCCTGTATTAAAAATATCTGCAACAGTTCCTAAGTCAAGGGCTTCCAGCGTTGATTTTCTCATTAATTTCTTCATATCTCTCCTATCAGTTTACTTTAAAAATTGAAGCTATTCCCACATCTCCGGCAGCACAACCAAAAACCAACACATAACCTCCCCCCAAATCCACTGCTTCCTCTAAGGCTTCGATGATTACTCTGGTAAGTGTTGGACCTTGGGGATGTCCCCAAACCAAAGGACTGCCGTTATTGTTCATTTTATGCCAATCGTAGTTCATCACTTTCGCAAATACAGCATCATTGATTGCAAAGGGATTATGGTCTTTTACCACAACCATATCATCCATGTTCAAACCGGTTTGTGATAACAATTTTTTTACAGCTATTGCAGGAGCTTCAGGCATGGAAGAAGGCAATACGCGCACTTCGGTTTTTGCAACAAAACTGATATTGATTTCCGGCCTTGTGCTGATTGCTTTTGCTTTTTCGGCAGAAGTAACTAACAAAGTAGCCATGCCGTCTGCCGCATGTGTTTGAGTTCCGCTTGTAACACAAGTATCAAGGTCTTTCATGGCACGCAGGGTATCCAAAGAAATTTTCCTGACTCCAAGGTCCTCGCTAATTACCCCCATTGACTTACCTTGAACATTTAACACCTCTAAAGGCATGGTAACTCTATCAAGAAAACCTTTTTCTTTACCTTGAAAATATTGATGGTAACGGTATGCGGTCAGTTCATCAATTTCTTTTCTATCAATTTTATATTTTCTTGCCACATTGCCGGCAGAAGTAATCATGGCTTTTTCAGTAGAAGGGTCAAAGCCAAAATTATCCCATACATCACTGATGACTTCAGTTCTGCGATAGGCTCTTCTTTCGGGGAAAACACTAGCTGGCGAATCACTTGTTCGGTCGAATGTCAACACTCCCACCACTTCACTTGCACCGGATTGCACCTGCATTGCAGCCAAAACAACTGCTTGCAACCCTGTTGCACAAGCCTGCTCCACATGAAAACCCGGTATTCTTCTTCCCATACAATTAGCCACAACAGTTGCATTCCAAAATTTGAAATGCCAAGGAACGGTTGAACCTATCATCAGGTAATCTAAATGCGAAGTCGAAACCTTTCTCTTAGATAAGATGCGCGCCATTGCTTCGCCTGCAAACTGTCCTATATTGACCTCTGCCAAAGGTGAACTCTGCCATGCAGGGAAATAGCTACTGCCCCATGTTCCATAGGGTATTCGTGCTTCTTGTGTTAATTTATTCGCTTGCTTCATTTACTTCTTTATATACATTAATTCTCTGCTTCAGCCGGTTCGGGTTCATTTTTTCCCTTTTTGGCAAACGTCTTTGCTGCAATTACTGCCGCACCATAGGAAACCACAAATTGAGGAGCTTCAATAATATTTATTTTCAAATCAAACTTTTCGCTCAAAATCTGCTTCAGATAAGGATGATGCGCTATCACTCCGCCAATCATATAAGTTGGAATACCGGGATCGATACGCATTTTGGCAATCTTGTTGGCAATAGAATTATAGACACCTCGCGATATATCCTCGAGTGACATTCCGTCAAAAATCCAATTCATGATTTCTGTCTTTGCAAACACAGTACAGAAGCTATTCAGTTCTTTTTCATAGTTGGAAAGAGAAGCCAGCGTACTCATTTCAGCAATATTGATAGAAGCTCGTTCTGCAATTTCTGAAAGGAAAGCTCCAGTTCCTGCAGCACACTTATCATTCATATAAAAGTTCTGTACATTGTCGTCCTTATCACAACGAATAATTTTGATGTCTTCCCCGCCAATATCAATGATGTTTTTCTCTCCCGGACAAGCCAAAGAAACACCGGCTGCTGCGCAATTAATCTCTGTTTTGACAATATCAGACATTGTAAAATGTTTGCGCCCATAGCCTGTTGCACAACTCATGACGATATTAAAATTTGTACTAATAGACTGCATTACATTTTTGAATGCCTGTTTATCATTGTTTAATGTGGGCAGGAAATATCTGAATAATGCTTGTCCTTTGTCATCAATAACCGTAAACTTAGTGTAGGCTGAACCCAAGTCAATACCCAAGAAGCAATCTGATTTTTTGTATTGATTCAGCGATTCGGGATTAATAGTCAAACCTTTGTTCAAAATTTTGCGGCTTATGTCGGTTGTAATTCCGGGCATGCGCGAAATGATATTTTTGTTTGTCATGGCATTTACCATATTGGTAAAAGACAAGTTTAATGAAGCACGCACGTAGTGTTTGCGTCCATATTCTACAATCTTTCCATTAAAAAACTCAATTTCAGTTTCCTTTCCATTAATTAAATCAAGCGCTAAAGAAGGGAAGTGATCTCCCCCTTTTTTGAGATAGCGCATACATTCCCTTATAAAATTATCGTCAAAACGGATTTTTTCAGTTTCGGCAACTCCTACTGCTTCGCTGATAGTTTGCTCAATCAATTCAACCGTATCGGGGTCTGACATTGCTTCCGCCATAGTCAGCCTGCCCACACCACAAAGGGCGCTGAGCGAAGAATTGAGAATGGTTTTGTGCCATACTTTTTTCACTAAATCAAAAGCTGAAACAGCTTCGGTTGTTACATTCACAGATGTGAGAATTTGAGCCAATTCATCTGCTTGTGCCCTTCTATTGTCATTGATAGAACCTAAATAGTTGGGCGGTGTAAAGAAACTGACCTTAATTGTATTGGGATTTATTTGGTTCCCGGCAAAGTTTACAACCATTCGCAAAACCTTTCCATCACCAAAAGTGGAAGTATAAAGATGTTCAGTGTCTATTCCGTTCTGTGCAGCAACAACAGTCAGTTTTTCGGTAATTAAAGCAGACGTTGATTTGAGCAAATCCGGCACATGATAAGTCTTGACAGCAAAAATTAAATAGTCCAAATCGAGGTTTACAAAATCATCAACATTCTCAAAAACATGGTTAAAGCGTGCCTTATCTTGAAACACATTTTCGAGAATTATACCCTCATTAATAATTTTATTCCGTTTTACTTCATTTCTAATGCACAGAGCCACTTCGCAACCGGCCTGTTGAAGTTTCACGGCAAGAATCCCCCCCACCGGGCCCAACCCAATAATGCCCACTTTTATTTGCTTGTTATTGCTCATTTTAACACAATATTTTCTTCTAATTGTTCTAAAAAGGTTTCAATTTTGGTAATGCTCTGTCCTTCACTAAAAAACCTCAAATCACACAAATCTCCTTCTATTACCAGAGCAGGTACTCCGGTTATATCTTTTAACCTCTGCGGCATACCAAACTTGGCGTTTGAATTATTAAAGCAAGTTTTAGAATCGTGATAAATAATTCCATCAATGCGATATTCCTTAAACCAGTCACTCAACATTCTCATTTTGGCTTTTTCACCACGATTAATAAAAATTTCGGTGTAAGCTCTTGCGGTTGAATTCCAAGGATCATTTTCGTCAAACTTGTCAAAAACCCAACTGCTGCAATACGTTGAAGCAACAACAGCTGCACCATTTGACGTGAACAAATCACTCAACATTCGCAACTTGCCCCAAATAGGCATTCCTTCCCAAAAAATTCTTGTTCTTGCTTTAGGTAGAAATCCCTCATTATTCTTAACGTTTTCTTCCAACTCTGCCAACAGTTCAGTATAATAGTCTTTGGCAATCTGTGTACCTCGCAGTACAACAATAGGTCCCATATGGATAGTACCATCAAAAAAGCTGATTGGAGCATTCATGGCAGTTGAGGTTTTGAGCACTTTTTGCCACAACAAAGTAGCCTCTTTGCTCAAACGCACCGTTTCTTTGAACTTTGCTTCATCAAATTTTTGTCCGCTCACTTGCTCGCAAATAGGAATCATGGATTTGAATTGCTCAACTACCAAATCCACTTCCTTTTGAGTAACTTCTTCCAAATAGCGAGGGGGTGTAATCCCTACAACCGGACAATTAAATTCTTTGGCAAAAAAATAGAACCAATCCTGTACTTCTCTACATTGATTGGTGTTGAAAGCAATAAGGTCCGGTTTGGGATGACCTTTCATACCATAGTGCTTTTTCAGGGGTGTATCATTTCTCAAATACGAACCAATATCGGCAGTAGTGTAAGAGCAGACATGACCTGAATATCCCATTTTAACGGCTTCCGGAATTACATCCATAGCCGTGCGGGTTGCGCCCAATAAGGCTCCGTGATTTTCAGGAAAATACACTTCAAATCCAAAAGAACGTAAAAGTTCGGCTGGTCCCACACTGGTGCACCAAGCAACCTTCTTCTCGCCATTTTCAAGCGAGCGGAAATAGTTGCCCATGATAGCCTTCATTTTCTCTGTTGATTTGATTATGTACATCGCTTAAAGTTATTGTTGGAATCTAATTCTATGATATACACCTCTTCGTCTGTAGGAACATTGTCTCCATAAAGATTATACAGATGTGTTTTGTATTTCTCAAGCACATTTTTGGGAGCCACTTTCATAGAAGGTGTGAGCATGTTGTTGTCTAATGAAAGCTCATCGTTAATAATGGCTGCGGACTTGATTTTAGCAAATTTTTGCCCGATAGATTGATTTGCTAACTGCAAACAACCTGTCAAACAATGCCCCATTTCGTTGATATTTCTGGGACAAAAGCAGCCCTGCTCAGGTGTAATGGCATAGTCGGGCTGATTGAGTAATTTTTTATTGGGAAAAATCAATGCAACAGGAAACTCCTCTCCACTACCTGCTACCACTGCATATTGCACATAATGACACTTTAGCTCTATGGCTTTTTCTAAATCAGTTGGTATGACTTTTTCACCATTGGAGAGTTTAAAAATTCTGTCCTTGCGTGAAATCAATTGAAGTCCATTGTCGGACACTTTGCCTACATCTCCCGTCCGATACCATCCATCTTCTGTAAATGCACCGAAATTGGCTTCGTCATTTTTGTAATAACCCTGCATAACATTGGGACCCTGCACTTGAATTTCATCATCTTTCCCTATTCTAATGTGAACTCCCTGTATAGGCATTCCAACCACTCCTGTCTCGCGTTTCAAGTGTGGGTTTGTCAAGGTACAACAAGGTGAAGTTTCTGTAAGACCATAGCCTTCAATCACATTGATACCGCGTTTCTCAAATTCATCTGATAATCTTTGAGGCAAAGCAGCGGCTGCGGTAAAAATAAATTTAAGCCCTGAATTAAAGAATGCTTCTTCTGCGTCCTTGCTGGATTTGGCTAGTTCAAACAGCGCTTGGTAAACCTTTGGAACACTGAAGAATACAGTAGGTTTTACCTTAGTCCAATTCTCAAAAATAATTTTAGCATCCTTCCCAAAACTGCTCTCCAAATAATAGGTTGCACCATTGTACAAGGCACTGAAAAGTTCAAAAATACCTCCAAAGCTATGATGCCAAGGTAAGTATGACAAAAACCTATCACCGGATTCTACCTTGAGTACTTCATGAATAGAGGCTTGTTGCGAAAGAATATTTTGATGGGTTAGTTGTACGCATTTTGGCACCCCCATTGTACCGGATGTGTACATGTTCAAACAGATGTCGGTGGTTTGTGCATCTGTATTGAGTGTGAAGTCTGCATCTTCTCTTTTTGTAAGTAGTTGTGCAAAATTTCTGACTTGATAAGTAGTATCGTTACTGACTTCATCAAAAGTCCAGATAGTTTTTATTTTAGGTAATTTAGAACTTAGTTCATTAAATTGAAAATGACCTGCAAGAATGATAAACTCAGCATCCGAATGGTTGATGAGCAGTTCAGATGTATTTTTTTTGAAATATGCAAAAATCGGAACTGCAATAGCACCCATAGTCATGACAGCCATTTCTGCTCTTAGCATTTGCAGTGAATTGGGGCAATACAAAATTACTTTAGTACCCTTTGCCACTCCTGCCTTTTGTAGATTCCATGCTATATTGAGTATATCTTCATAAAAAGACTTCCAGCTAATCCCTTGATATTCATTATCCTTATCTTTTTGGCAAAAGATATGTTTATCAGCAAATCTGCGGCTATTCTGTTCAAACATTATAGCCAAATTTTGCATTACCTCATTGGCAACAGGTCTGAATGGTAAAGTCTTGGTCATAGAGATTCAATTAAGTTTTTTAAGACGCTACTAACTCTTGTCCACTTTTTTCCTTCAAGACATGATATCTGTATCCACCCCAAAGTGCAGCACCAATGGCTCCTGAAAAAATAGCATCAGGGTGAGATTGAAATTTAATGTCACTCTTTTTGTTTTCAGAAGCCACTTCTTCGATTGCCTGAATCATTCCTTTGTTCATGCCCATTCCACCCATCAGAGAAATAGGTGATTCTGCTTTAAGAGAACTCAGCAATTTGACAACTCTTTGTGCTATAGAAATATTAATTCCCTTAATAATATTGGGAGTTGAAGCACCTTTTGACACCATATTGATTACATCCGTTTCTGCCAAGACTGCACAAATACCTGAAGGCACTTCAGGATTATCTGCCTGCATAGAAATATCTCCAACTTCTTCTACAGCTAAGCCGAGATAGCGAGATATATTTTCAATAAATTGCCCTGAACCTGAAGCACATTGCCCCGTCATTTTATAGTCAAGCACTTTGCCACGCTCGTCAATTTTGATTGCTCTTACATACAAACCACCCATATCCACAACGGTTCTGGCACCGGGAGTCAAAAAAATACCGCCTCTGGCGTGGGTAGTCATACTGTAAAAGTGTCCTGTTTTTTTATCAACCATTTCTCCTTCTCCGGTTGAAGCCAGGTAGGCAATATCTTTTTCATAATTTAGGTTGTTTCTCTCCAAAATCATGTCAATCGAATCGTGCGCCACATCCTTAGGATCCCTTTTTCTGATTTTTTCGGTTTGTTTGTCAATCAGACGATGTTGTCCGCTCTCTTTGTCATAAGACATCAGTACGGTTTTGACATAACTGCCACCAACATCAATCCCCATAGTGTAAATAGTATTTCCCATAATAATAATAATAATAATAATTGATTAGCTTACTTCGCCTCCTGTTTCCCTAACCATAGTGCCTTGAGGCAAGTCCGCACTAATATTTCTGCGGGCAAACATAGCCCCGCCTAAAGCTCCCATAAAAATAGAATCCGTATGTATATTCATGGTTACTTCGCCATAAGAGTCAATGACCATTTGTTTGACATACTTTAATACGGCTTCATTTCTTGCTACTCCACCCGTAAAAGTGAATTCATTCTTCACACCACCGGAGCGGGCAATAAGCGACATTGCGCGTTGCACAATTGATTTGTGTAAGCCGGCAAGAATATCAGGCTTTTGTTCTCCATTATGTAGCAATTCCTTAATCTCCGCACCGGCAAACACAGTGCAAGTTGAACAAATTGTTGTTTCTTTTTTGGCTTTATTGGCTTCGGGTCCAAGTTCATTCAGCGACAAACCGAATTCATCTGCTATATACCCCAAATATCTACCACATCCTGCTGCACAACGGTCGTTCATGTGAAAACTTGTAACCAAACCGTACTTATCTACTTGAATTGCTTTCGTATCCTGTCCGCCAATGTCCAGAACTGTTCGGGTGTTAGGAAAAACAGCATGCGCACCAAAGGCATGACATAGAATCTCTGACTTGATACAATCTTCGGGAAAGGGCAACAAAGCTCTACCATAGCCGGTTCCCACCATTTTAGCTATATAAATCTCTTCATCTGCAATTTCTTCAATATGCGAATGCAGGGTGTGCCCAATTTTCTTATATTGATTTTTCATTGCATTCATTTCTGAATAGTACCAATCCTCTTTGCTTCCATCCTCTTGCATATCCGCCAATCCTTTGTATTTTTCTTCCAAAATATCCATGGCTTCTAACACCAAATCTTTAAAGTTATACTCCACCATTTCATTTTCAATAGGTGTGATACTTTTATCGAAAGCAAGCATTAAGGGTTCATAAAATTTAGGTTCCATTTTGCCTACTTCTGAATTGTATTTTTCGCTCACAATGTCTCTGAAAAATTGATTTTTACTTCCCAAGCCTTCGTGAATAAATTCATGTCGCATCTGCGGACGGATAACTGCAATGATTGCTCTTAATCTTTCAACGATAGTATCTTTTTCGGGGTGTGTTGATTCCGATGCAGTTTTAATCAGCATATCAGCCAAGCTGTCCATTCTTCTTCTGAACTGACAATACTGGAAAACACTTCGCAGGTCTTTCATGTATGTTTTGAATTCAGGCATGTCAGCAATGCTTTCTTTCATTTTCTTTTCAATCAGATTGAAGCGTGCGTCATAAATTGCTTGCTCACGGGCAATATCAGCCGCGACTTTGTAATTGGCTCTGGTGTTTGTAATCCCTCTACCCACAATTTCGTCTGTTTCGTTTACGATAACAGCCTTAGAGGTAGTAGAGCCAAGGTCAATTCCTAAATAGTATTTTTTCATTTTCTCAAGTTTTTTAAAAGTTAATGTGCTTCTTCCGCTTCCATCATTTTACGTTGTGAAAGCATTTGGAAATAGGATTCTAAACGATTTTTGATATTTGAATACGAGAAATAGCGCGGGTCAACAAGGTCTGATTCAATAAAACCAACCGGTATTTCCAATTTATCTTCTATCTCTCTCATCATTGCCAACTGACCGGCTGAGAAAGAATTGCAACTCTTGATAGAGTTTGTTACATAGCCATCTGCTTGATATTCTTCAATACATTTGGTGAGCAAATCAATACGTTGAGGAATATTGAGATTTGTGTAGCAATTCATACAATATTCCGCTAGTGATTGCAAAGGTTTTTCAGGGTCGTGTCGCCAGCCTAAATCATATACACCGCCAACTTTAGTGTAAGATGAGGCTACAATCACCGCTCCCATGTCATAGAATATTTTCCAGAACTCACGAAAACTTGTCCAATTAGGCGGTCCCTCCACTACAAGACGGAATTTTTCTTCTTTCATCTCCCCTTCGGGCGTAACAGGTCCCAATCCTAAGCGAATTCTTTCTTGAATTTCACTGTAAAGTTCTTTGTAATATTCAACCGCTTCGGGTGTCCCTCTGAAACCGATATTGATTGGTCCTATATAATATACACCGGCAAAGTAGGCATCAATGGGCGAAGGTTTGTGCTTGGGAGTTTCAAAAATCTTAGTAATCCAATCTTCGGCTTCTTTGGAAAATTCAAGGATTTTCTTTAGCTTATTTTCATCATATTTCACTCCTGATACCCTTTCCATTTTAGGAATAACCTCTTCGTGCATTTGCTTAACCATATAGTTTATCATCTCAGGGGTCATTTTTCCACCCTCTTGATATGGAGTGTGAATCATCACAACCTCCGCATTTGGGTATTCTCTTTTTAGGGTTTCAAACCATTTCATAAATGTGAAACAACCTGTGTAACTGAGCAAGAGAATATCGGGTGGAGGCAGTTTTTGTCCTGTTGGACCTATATTTCCTTTCATTAACATCCCAACATCGCATTTCACATAAGTACAAACATCTTCAGAGTGGGCATGTCTTTCGGCTTCTTTAATATAAGCGGCTGATTTTTTGCGCATAGCACTTTGCAGTGCATTTATTTCAGGATAAACCGGCAGCATATCAAAGGTTCTGATTAGCTCAGAAAGGTTGCCGGGCACAAAAGTGTAACAGACTTTTTTGCCTGTTTCATGTGCTTTTTCTAAGTCGTTAAATAATCCTTCAATCATTTCTTTTTGAAGAATCATACTCCTTTCCTTGATTACGTCTTGAGGTGCCATATTTGTGTTTTTTATTTAATTAATATTTTGTTATGACTCAACGGGCATGGGTTCGTCCTCCCATAGTTTGATAGAGTCAGAGAAAGCTCCAACTTGTTCTTTAATCACTTTAAATTGGTTAATATTTTCGCTGAACTGGAATGCTATATATCGAATACCCATTCTGTCAAAAGCGTTCTGAAAAATTGGGGCATCTAACAAACTCGGGTCACAGAAACTTGCAGAAGCAAAAATGACTCCATCAGCATTGCGTTCTTCCACAATCTTCGCTAAACGATATTCTTTAGGGTTCTCGACATCATAAATAGAAGAAGAATAACGGCTTTGATAAATATACGCATGTGCAATTGCAGCAAGAGGTTCATTTGTATTTGCATCAATATCACCAATAATCATACGAGAGCCCAACTGCAAATCGTCATCAACGATATAACAACCTGCCTCTTCTACCGATCTAATTAATCCTACTGAGGGTTGTTCACAAAAAGCCCCCGACAATACCACCTTCACTTTATCCTGCCTTTGTCCAACATTGTCTTTAACATACTGAGCCACTTGTTCTAAAATTTCATTGTGCTCTTCTACCGGGATGACTGTGCCCGCACGCAGGATATGATACCAATCTTTCATGGATAATCTCCAAGGGTATTTCTCGCGTATATCATAAATAAACTCAATCAAGCTGCGGTTTTTGTTGTACAATGCTATGGAGTGGTTTAGTCTCTCGGGGGTAACTTCCAAGCCATTAATTTCTTTAATATAATGCAACACATGGCGCATTTCATCTTGATAGAACACACCTCCCACTTCGGGTAAGAAGTTTTGAGGAAAGTCCATGTATTTCACAAACTTACCAAAGCCTTTTGTCCTAAAAATTCCAGAAAGATTTCTCAACACATCACAGATAGAAGGGAATAAAAAACCATCAAATCCGTCAAAATGTTTATCCAAAGCCATGTCAATAATGCTTCTTGGAATATGACATATATAGGATTGATAGTAAGCATCTCCTTTTATAATCTGCTTACGGTCGCCTCCGCCAAATATGGCTACAGGCAAACCACCGGCTGCATGGATAATCTCTCGTGGAAAATAAATAGGCATATAACCAACGATCACACGGGATGCGTCTGCTTTTTTCCACTCTTTTGCATGTGTAAAATTTAAGTCGAAAGCAAGTTCTTCACAACGACTGATTAATGTATTAATGTCTCCCATTATCTTAGCTTTTTGAAATTACTAAGGCAATCTTAAAAGAGGCAAATCCCAAAATACATGACTTTTGTCATATTTAAAGTTTCAAAGACTATTTAAAAAATAACTTATGTATAATGCTGATATATAGAATATTGACGAGTTAATTTAGAATTAATCTGAACTCAAATTGAACATTTATAGTCCAGATTTCAAGTTATGCACAAAATAATTACTCGATAAATATTAACACGTGTTAGTTAAATATGAACTAAAAGACAAAACCCATAAAAAAAGGCAAATTCAAATCATCAAAAAAAATATTGCAGGCATTTCAAAATTAAAGAAAACATAGTCCTGATTGTACAAAGAGTGTACTTATATCTATTTAGCTAATTTTGTAACGAATTAAACATCAAACATCTTGGCTCTAAAAACCATAAGCGACCAAAGCACACTCAAGAAGAAATTAAGCTGCAATAACTGCGAAGATTCCAATTGTTTTATTAAAAAGCACATCGCTAAGGAATGGCATGCTTTAATAGATAAAAAGAAATTTCAGACTACGTATAATCGCGGACAGAACATTATCAATGCCGGTGCACCTGTATTGGGTTTGTATTTCATCATAAAAGGAAAAGTGAAAGTTATTTCGATCGGCTTTACCGGCAAGCCTCAGATAGTTCGATTTTCCAAAGATGGACACGTATTGGGACATCGCGGCTTAGGTAGTGATACATATTCAATCAGCGCAATTGCTATGGATGATACTCAGGTTTGTTTTATTGACAATGCCACCTTGCACAATATCTTTATGAACAACCCTGAATTTACTTATGCTATGCTTCTCTATTACTCGGATGAACTGAGAAAAGTAGAAGAAAGGTTAAAAATCATTGCTCAAATGACTATCAGAGAAAAAATTGCTTATTCCTTAGTTTTGTTATACAATAACTTTGGTGTCAACTATTTGAATATGCTGGACGTGCATTTTACACGTGAAGACTTAGCCTCTGTTGCAGGTACTTCCAACGAACAGGTAGTGCGACAACTCACCGAATTCGAGGAAGAAGGACTAATTCATAAACACGGAAGAAAAATTATTATTGACAACATTAATAAACTCAAGAATATTATCTCTCCTCTTAACCCCAACTCTATCCTTGAATAAAACAGCAAAGGGCGTGCTCTCTTAGCTTCCACTATTGTCTTTCCACACACTATGCTGATTGTTTAATATTTCTCTACCCCAAACCGGCAAATCCTTTTTAACCCTTTCAACCACTTCCTCACAGGCTACAATGGCTGCTTTTCTGTGTTTGGAGGAAACAAATACAAAGAGTGATATCTCCCCTGATTTTACTTCACCAAGGCTATGATAAATGTGCATACAAGTCAATTCATATTTTGCAAAAACCGACTCTCTTATTTCATGTGCTTTTGCAATTGCCATGTCTTCGTAAGCCGTATAATCAATGGCTACAACCACACCCATTTCTTTAATATCTGCACGAACTTGTCCTAAAAAGATACTATGTGCACCTATATCTATTTTAGTGCTGTGATGCGAAATGCTTTCAGCAATTTTCTGTGGCGATATTGCACCTTGTACAAAAATATTCTTAGGCTTATGCATGGTAAAAAGTTTTGTTAACAGGTGAGCAAGAATCCATCACCCCGCCATTAATGGAAAAAATCTCTTTTTCAGGAAATTGCTTTTTTAACAAATTGACAGCTCTGACACTTCTGATTCCGTGTTGACAAAAGACCAGCAGACGAGTATATCCACTGGTATCAAAATCTGCATTGTCAAAATCCGATAATGGAATTCGAATACATTTTACTTGTCCTATTTTAGGCTCTTCGTCAGATTCTCGTATGTCAACAAAAAGGGTTTGATTAGGTTGAACCATATAAAATTCATAGGCTCTTTCCCAATCAATACAAGGAACCGCAGAACAAGAGAGCGCATAGTCAAATTCTCGGAACTCAGCTCCTGATTGTGGTCTGTAAGAGATTTTTTCAGGCAATGCTGTAATATCTAATTCATAAAAATGCTGTTGCTCCATATTGTAGTATAACACCCTGCCAGCCAACGTCCTCCCGATTCCAGTCAGATATTTAATGGCTTCTGCAGCCTGCATTGCACCAATAATACCAGGCAACACTCCAATCACTCCGGTTTCGGCACAATTTGGAATTGCTGCAACATCGGGAGGAATGGGAAATAAATCACGGTAATTAAAAACTTGTCCGGTTTCATTTGCTGCATTAAACAAGCTTACTTGTCCTTCATACTCATAAATAGCCCCATACACCAAAGGTTTGTTGAGCAAAATACAAGCATCATTTGCCATATATCGGACTGTAAAATTATCAGTACAATCTAAAACAATATCATAAGAAGAGATGATGCCCAAAGCGTTATTAGTGTTGAGATAAGACGTAATGATTTCAATCTTGACATCGCTATATTTTTCCAACAATACATTACCCGCTACAATCGCTTTTTTCTTGCCTACATCAGACTCACCGTATAATACTTGACGATTCAGATTGGACATACTGATTGTATCTCCGTCCATTACTCCAATTCTGCCAACTCCGGCAGCCGCAAGATACTGCAATGCAGGGCAACCCAAGCCGCCTGCCCCAATAACCAAAGCAGATGCGTGTTGAAGTTTAGCCAACTCTTTCAAACCAAAACCTCTTAAATGTATTTGTCGGTCAAACCTATTCATTTCATTATCCTCCGGAAAAAGGGGGGAGCAAAGCCACCTCGGCACCATTGGGTATAGCGGTATTTGCCTGCACAATTTTATGATTTATAGCAATTGAATATTTCAAATCTTTCAACTGAGGATATTGAGTTACAATCCAAGCCTTCAGGCTGTCGGAATTGTCAATATAATCAATCTCTATTTTTGATTGATTGATTTTTTCGGCAACCATTCCAAAAGCCAGAAGTTTTATTTTATGTTGAGTCATATTAGCACACATTGTTTCAAATCTTGAGGTTCGTTCATATTAATAAATCCATTGGGAAATTGAACTGCTATATCATCTATGTTAATCAATTGATATTCTGATTGCAGAATCATGTCTTGCATTTTTAATTTATTATGCTCAATACATGATTTCACTTTTTCTTTTAGCGTGATGGCATAACTACAATGTAGCGGGTTGATTTCGCTATGATTTTGTATTACAGTCACTTGATTTTTACCGGTATTCTCAATCAATCGTTTTAAAGCAGGATACGGGAAAAAAGGAGTGTCGCAACCCAGCAACAGTACATATTGTTTATTTGTATGGCAAAATGCGGTGTACAGCGCACCCATAGGACCTTTTTCTTTTACAACATCTTTGATAACACGATATCCCAGATGCAAATATTCATCTGCATTTGCAATAACAGTAAAACCCAAACCGGCTTCTTGTAACATATCGGCAATATAGACAATCATAGGTTTGTTGTTGATTTTCAACAATCCCTTATCCTGCCCCATTCGGCTACTTTTGCCTCCTGCTGCAATATAGATATCAATGTTGTTTATCATCATTATAACAAAAACTTAATAGAAGCCACAGTCAGAACAAAAGCCAAGGCGTATTTCATAGCAGGGGGGCTATATTTATTAGCACCCACATATCCACCTAATATTCCACCGATAAGTGTGAGAGGGATAATCAGTTCAAAATGAGGCAACCATGAAAAGTCTGTAACACCCGCACCCAACAAGCCGGCAATTGAATTCATAAAAATAAACAAAGCGCTCACGGCAGCTGTCTGTTTCAAATCTGCCCAACCAAAAAGAATAAGGATGGGCGAAAGCAAAATACCTCCCCCAATGCCCACAATTCCCGAAACAAAACCTATGAGGAAAGCTAATGAAGCCATGATTGCAAAATTTTGAGCAATGGGCTTCCCTTCTCTTACTTTAAAAATTCCAAACAATCTTGAAATAGGCAATAAGAGTAAGACCCCAAGCACTTTTTGATAAACTTTTATGTCCAAAGTAAAAGTACCTCCCCAGTATGCAGCCGGCATAGAGAATAGAATCAAGGTCAAAAACAATTTGAATGGAAAATCGCATTTTCTGTAAAAAGTATAAAATGAAATTGCTGAAACCCCAATATTCAATACCAATGCAGCCGGACGTACTTCGACAGGTGCAAAACCAAACAAAGTCAGCAACACAATATAACTGCTAGCCCCTCCGTGTCCTACAGAGGAATAGAGAAATGCTGCCAATGGCATTAACAACAATAGAAATATGGAATAATGCTCTGCCATTTCTACAAATAATACACCTCTACTAAGTCTCCCTTTTGTTTTGCCATCTCGTTTTCATACACCATAATCAACGCATTAGCCTCTCCAAATGCTTGCAGATCAAAAGAATCTTGACCTTTCAAAATTTCCACTTTATTATCTGACACCTTAGCCTTCAGAAAGGTTGTTAAATTTGTGTTTTTAGTCCAATCAAGCGCAAGCGGCAACAAACATGATGGAGCGAAAGCATCCACCCCCCCCATCATCATTTTTAAGCTTGGTTTGACGTATTGGTTAAAGCATGAAATCACGGCTGCCGGATTCCCTGGCAACGCAAAGATTAGGGTATTTCCCTTTTTCCCAACATACAAAGGCTTGCCTGGCTTTTGCTTTACTTTATATAGCAGTGTTTCAACTTTATTTGCAGACAAAGCATTATACGTAAAATCAAAGTCTCCCACCGAAATACCGCCTGTAAGAATAAGCACGTCATACTCCTGTATAGCATTTCTTACAATCAAAGTTAATTCTTGGCTATCATCCTTGACTGTATTTGAGACATAGCAAGGTATTCCCATAGATTGAAGAAAAGCAAACACAGCACCCTCATTAGAATTATAAACCTGACCCGACTTGAGAGGATTACCGGGTTGAACTAATTCATTCCCTGTTACAACAAGTCCTACTCTCGGTTTACGTACAACATTTATTTCAGTTATACCCACAGAACTCAACAATGCAATCACCCCTGCATTCACGAAAGTGCCAGATTTTACAATGACTTGCCCCGCCTTACACTGCGTTCCTTGATAACGAATGTGACTGCCTTGTTGCAACAAGTTCAAATCCACAGAGATTGTCCCATTTTGCAATGAAACTAACTCTTGTTGCACCACGGTATCTGCGCCTTTGGGAATAGGTGCTCCCGTAAAAATGCGCATTGCTTTCCCCGGTTGCAAAACATGAGTTGCTGTATCTCCTGCGGCAACCGAACGGGTAGATTCCAAATAATATTGACTATTATTTTCTACAAAACTGATTGCATATCCATCCATTGCTGAGTTATCAAAAGACGGAACATTCATAGGAGAAATAATGTCTTCGGCAATATACTTCCCTAATGCCTTAGGGACAATTACCTTCTCGTTAGGCAATGTGCTTAAGTTACTTTTCAATATTTCTATTGCCTCTTTAACCTCTATCATATCAACCTCCTATTCCAACCATACTTCTGTTATCAATATTGTCAGCACAGGTTTTAAGATAACCTTCCTTGTCAAACTGACCGCCCATCACAGCATGTTTACTTTGAACTGATTGTAAAATCAACTCCTTTATATCTTTATTATTTCGATAACCGGACAACAAGTCAATTTCTTCTTTTCCAAACAAGCAATTCTTTATTTTACCATCCGCTGTCAATCGGAGTCTGTTGCAATCACCGCAAAATGGATTACTCATAGTTGTGATTACACCAAAAGTTCCTTTTGCGCCTTTGACTTTGAAATCTTTGGATGTGCTGTGTTGCGGTATTTTCAATGGCTCGAAGTCATATTTGCCTTTTGCCAGCGCAATAATTTCTTCGAAGGTTATAACTTTATCTTTGTGCCAACCATTGTCCATAAAAGGCATATATTCTATGAAACGAATGTGCAGAGGATAGTTCTGCGTAAGCCTTATAAAATCAACAATCTCATCATCATTCATTCCTTTCATGGCAACTGTATTAACCTTGACATTAAAATTTCGTTCTAACAAAAGGAGGATATTCGTCCAAACTCTTTGATGAAAATCTCTTTTTGTTAAAGATAAAAATGTTGCTTGCTTGAGTGAATCAAGGCTGACATTTACCGAATTGATACCGGCATTCTCAATATCATCAACGAATTCATCTATTAACACTCCATTGGTAGAGAGTACAAGTTCAACAGGCAAACCTGATAAAAGACTTATTATCTTCCTAAACTCTTTTCTGACCAATGGCTCTCCACCGGTAATTCTGATTTTTTTAATTCCAAGTCCGACAAAAACCTTTACAATGGCAAAAATTTCGTCAGCATTCAATCGAATTGAGTTGGCATAAAATCCATTAGGCAAATCATAAGGCATACAGTATGCACAACGTAGATTGCATTTATCTGTAAGCGACAATCTTAGATAGTCATGTACTCTGCCGAATGAATCAACCAACATACAAACAAAGAAAGGATAAAGAAGATTATTCAAATATGATTTTTGTCATAAATTGATAAAATAAAGCGTCATGCTTCTGTTATACATTTGCATTTCTCAAACTATCAGGATGAACGCAAAAACTCCACGTCTTTCAATGCAGCATTTACGATTCATTTTTCTAGTGGGAGTGCTAACTTTTGTACTGTTTAACATAGCCCGCCTCTCATTAATTGGTTTGACGGGTGTTCTCGATTCAGATAGTATTAGAATTATTTTGTTTTCGATTATCAAAAACGGACTTCCTTTTGATTTTTTTGTTATTGCATTTTATAGTGCCATTCCTGTGTTGCTGTTTCTGATTTCGCTATGGACTGCAAAAGGAGGAATTCAAAAAACTCTATTTAAAGCTACGATTTGGTATTACATCTTCAGCTTGCCCGTTATCATCATTTTGACGATTGCGGACATTCCATATTTTTTATTTTTCAAGAATAAACTAACTGAGTCTGCATTTCAATGGATGGACAATCCGCGCATAGTGTCTGAAATGTTACTTGAGAACAACTTCCATTTGGCATTATTTGCAGTTGCATTAGCTATTTGTGCGTTTACAATTTGGTTGTTACACAGAAAAGGCTTCGGAGACATACGCAACTGTCAAAATTTCACTACTCACAAATCTCTAATACCCAAAGTATTTGTTAGTATAGGGTTGATAACGCTTACTTTCCTGGGGATGCGCGGGCGTATTGACCATCCTCTAAAAGAAGGGGATGCTTTTTTTTCAGACAATGTCATTATTAATCAGCTTGCACTTAACCCTATTTTCACTTTGATTAAAAGCTATGAGGCAAAAGCTGATTTGATGGATGACCAAGAAGCCATTACGCTCACAAAAACATATTTGAACATTCAATCCGCTATCGATAGTATTTCTCCAATCACACGATATAAGAACTATCAAGCAACCGGCTTCACACCCAACGTAGTGCTGGTGATTATGGAAAGCATGAGTGCTGCTTATATGGAATTTGGAGGGGACACTTCGGGACTAACTCCCCACCTTAATAGTTTGAGCAAAGCCGGAATCATGCACAACAAAATGTATAGTGCCGGAATTCACACTAATAATGGTGTTTTTTCTACCCTTTATGGTTTTCCTGCAATCAAGAGAACTCGCCCTATGGGCACTGTCCCACTGAGGAGATATAGCGGAATCCCATTCATTTTAAAACAGAACGGCTATTCAACCTATTTTTTCACCACACATGACAAGAGTTTCGACAATCTGGGTTCATTCTTGCCTTTTAACTCATTTGACAAAATATACAGCCAAAACGACTATGATCGCAATGCACTTGTGGGACCGTTTGGAGTAGCAGATGACTACCTGTTTAAGTATGCAGTCAAAACCCTGACCGCTCAATCCTCTCCTTTTTTTACTACCATTTTAACCAGTTCTAACCACGACCCTTATATTATTCCAAAATCATTTCCACTCAAATACCATGAAAAAAGTTTAGATGCTGTTCATTATGCAGATTGGTCAATAGGACAATTTATGAATGAATGCAGCCGGCAACCGTGGTATGCAAACACTATATTTATGTTTATAGCCGATCACGGGCTGAATATAGGGACTCAGATTTCGGGTTTTGCACTCAACTATCATCACATTCCTTTCATTATTTATCAACCCGGCAAAATAGAATCCAAGCAAGTAAATTCATACCTGCAACAATCCGATGTTTTTCCATATCTGATGTCGCTTTTAAAACTTTCCTACCTCAATAACACATTGGGTGCAGCACCCGATCAGGTGGAAAGAGATATGATTTATTTTTCGTCTGATGACAAACTAAGTGCGCTAAATGACGAATGGCTCTACATTTATTATTATTCAGGCAGTGAGTATTTATACAAAAGGTCAGAAGCTAACAGTAAAAATTATATCCGAGAACAGTCTGAAATTGCAACAAAGTTGAGAAAATATGCATTTTCACAAACACAGACCGCTGATTGGCTATTCAGGATGAACAAAACTCATGTGGAATGATAATGGCAGTTGCTCACTACGCACCAGCCGTTTATTATTCAAAGTGCTACTACTTCTTCTCCCATTGAAATCTATGGGAAAAATTGAATTCTAATACTTCTGCTAACATAAAATTAATGGCTCTAATGTTAATGCCTACAGAATAGTTTTTATATACATCAAAACGAACTCCCAATCTTTGATACAACTGTTTAAAACTACCATAATCCTTATGATGTGCATACACTCCAACACCTCCGACCAAGGTTAGTTTGCTAATCATAAACTCAGGTTGGATTATGAGTCCGACTGTAATATTGTCAAAGGAATATCCGGCATAAGTCCCATCAGGATTTGCATTAAGCCCCCACCAATAATTCAAATCAGTACCACCCCCTAAGCGGAAGGCATTTGTTAGTTGATTTAAATAAATTAAAGAAATCCCGGCAAATGCAAAATAGTTCGTATCTAATTCATGTTTTACTAATTGATAATCACCATACCCAAGCATAATCAACAAGTTATGCGATTTTTTCAATTTGTTAGCCTTCGGCACAACTCTGTAGTCCGGTCTTGCAGCAAATCGATATTTTAATTCTAAATTGGGTGAGTATATATTAAAACCTCTGTTAGGTCTTTCAAAACCTCCATTTGAGAAATGTATAAAACTGCATCCGGCACCAAGATCAAAATGACGGTCAATATTATATATTAATTTAAACCCTACATCCAAATGTACCGTATGTCCACCGCCAATAACAATATTCTTAGGGTTGGAGATTGAATCATAGTATTTCCAATTGCCGGTCATACCAAACTGAAACTCTGAAAAGACTTCAATTTTTCGCCATCTCTTAATTGGCACACCTAAAATCCCATATAAAGAGAGCGGGTAACCTACTTCTTTTGAATTAAAAAAATCGCCAAGGGATAAACCAACTCCATAATAAGGGCTTCTATATTCTCTTTGCCAATGTGTGTATCCGGGGTTTTGCCATAAAGCTTTTACTGATAAGTATTGGTACTTATCAATAGGCTTTCCATTAAGGTTATCTCCCATAACAAAAGGAGATGTAGGTATCACATTTCCAATTCCGTAAGCAGAAGATAAAGAAAAAAATTGTTGCTTTTTTATTGAAGTAGCATCTTGAGCAACACATGAAAAGAATACAAACAAATTCACGATTGAAATACAAGCCTTTTTTATCATGGGTTTTTCTGTTGCATCATACAGTTAACAACTACCTAAATACTTAAACGTATAATTTTGATTATATTACTTACAAAGCCATAAAATGTGGCTGCCCAAGCAATCAGTGCAATAAAAATAAAATATTTGGGAATGGGGAGCAAAAACTCGAGATTCATAGCTTTAGCCATTTCATAAGTACAAACGGTGTACATTCCCAGAGGGAATACCGCGCCCCAATACAAGGGGTCATAAGTCAAAGGAAATCGTTTATATACATGACGCCAGAATGCCAAGATAAACAACATCGGAATCCACCATGTTCCGGTAGCCCAATAGAATATGGTAAACCCTTTCAGGAAAGCTAATGTTGACAATAGAAAAGGGGCATTGGGTGTATTGATAATCAACAGAGAACCGGCAAAAGTTGAAATTGCCATTGCTCCCATGTTTATCCAATAAGGCGGTGTCAAATCACTGGGTGAGAATTTGAAAAAAGCATATCGATAAAAAATAAGAGAAATCATCCAGATATAAAGCATTCCGCCCCATAACCACATAGAAAAAGC
Organism: Bacteroidota bacterium; assembly: GCA_023957335.1. NCBI lineage: Bacteria > Pseudomonadati > Bacteroidota > Bacteroidota bacterium. Next base: position 92,488 of record JAMLHC010000006.1, read on the forward strand.
AAAAAAATTCAATACAAGTTTATAATCCGGATAGTGCATAGACAGTTTTGAACTTAATACAGCAAGACTTTGTGTTGAAACCACCGCCAATAACCATGCTCCGTTTATCCCTTCAGCAAAAGAAGGTTTCTCTTTTTTAATAGTCAGGTTGGTAAAGACAGTATAAGTAACAACAAGCCAAGCAATCAAAGCAATCACCCATAATACAGAAGCAAATTGATAATTCACTGACAATAATACAAATTGAGTTCCTAGCACTGACGTGGCAGCTACAAAAGTAAAAAAGCCCATTCCTTTCAGATGATCAAATAAATCATTCATCACCTCTGCTTTATACCACACAATACGTAATAAAGCGACAATACATAAGGCACAATATAAAAAAATATTTAAACCAAAAAGTGTTAAGGCAATCATTGAATAACCCAAAAAAAATGCAGCTGAAGACACAATACCGGTTGCCATTACCATAGCAAAATAAGAAGGAGATAGCGTCTTTATAGAGTCCAGCAATAGTTTTTTCATTGTTTCATTGCTTCCTTTGGTACGGCAAAGTTATGCGAAACAACTACGTGTTTGATTGCAAGTCGCATTAAAACTATGCATATAAGTGCAATCACCAATAAAAACACCCAAGAAGAAGTCCATACTCCTGTCATTTTTAATAAATACCCAAAAATAATAGGGTCAACAAATCCGCCTAAGCCCCCAAGCACCCCAACAATTCCACCCACAGTTCCCACATCATTGGGATAATAGTTTGAAATATGTTTAAAAACGGCAGCTCCGCCAATTCCCATCATGATACCGATGATGAATACAAGAGTTGTAAATATCCATTTATTAGCTTGAAAATATATCATGGTAACCCCTTTGGCAAGCAATTGTCCTTTGTTAATATGTTCTCCGGCTTTGACTTGAGGTTCATGCCAAACAAGAGTTGAAGGTAAGGGTAAAAAACCTTCCTTATCATGATGAATACCAAAGCGAATGGCAATGTGATCTTCCTTTGAGCGCAAAGGATAAGCCATTTTATCAACCTTGTTCAGTTCATCAACAATAACAATTTCAGAACCCGAAACCGAATCCACCAACCCTGCTTTTGCAGCCATAATTCCTTGACCCGGTGTCTGAATTTCTACCCTTGGCGGAAAAAGAAAAATCAAACAGACAATACATACCCCAAACACCCAATACAAAACCACCCTTGCTCCTACTTTGTCAGACAAAACTCCTCCTACAATTCGTATCAAACCGGCAGGCAAGTTAAAAGCCGTTGTCATTAAGCCTGCAGCTACAATGGTCAAAGCATATACATTAACAAAATAGGGAATTAACCACTGCGACAATGCCACAAAACTTCCAAAAACAAAGAAATAATACAACCCAAACCGCCAAACTCTTAGCTCTTTTAGTGGAGCAAAACGTTGAGCAAAAGTTTTGACAATTTCAGGTTTCTTATTGATAGTAAAAATGAAAAAAATCAAGGCAATCACAATTAACAAACCGGCATAAAACTGAGGCAAAGTACGCCAAGCATCAAGGTTTGTATTGTTTTGTGTAAGCCGATTCAACAACCCCGGAGCAAACATAGTAGTAACAGCGGCTCCCACGTTACCTGCACCAAAGATTCCCAATGCTGTACCTTGCTTCTCTTTTGGGTACCACAAGGATACATAAGCTACACCTACTGCAAAAGAGCTACCTGCAAGTCCAAAACAGAAACTAAGCAACAAGAACATCCCGTAGCTGTCGGCAAAAGATAATAAATACATTGGGACAGCACTCAAAATCAGGATTATTGTCATCATCCAGCGTCCGCCAAATTTATCCGTCAACATACCTACAGGCAACCTTAGAACGGAACCTACTAAAACGGGCACACCCAACAACCAGCCAATTTGCTCTGTACTCCATTTAAAAATACCATTGTTAGTAAGATACGTAACAAGTACGCCATTAATCATCCATGCTGCAAAACAAACTGTGAATGCAAGAAAATTCAGAAATAAAATGCGATGTGGCTTCATAAGCAAGGGTTATTTATTTGTTATATGCAATTGAGAATTCATAATTTGATAAAATTATTTGCCCCTTGGCGCCATAAGCATTACCCCTAAGCCATCTTACACATAGACTTTTCTATATTGTCCAATTCCGCTGATGTCAGATGCTTATTTGCCAATGGGAACAAAGTATAATCTTCGCGGTAAATGTGTAATTTCAGCATTTCTACCAATTCGCGACCATTTTCATAAGCAGTATCAAAAACAAAGTTCCTTGAATCTATATCATTCAATCGAGTGGCAACACCTAACAGATTAAAGGTCAACGCTCCGAGCTGAATAAACTTAATATGGTCATCTTCCATTACATCAATTGCAGTTTTGGGGTTGGCACCTATACTATGTTCGCCCACCTCTATTAATCTTTGATGCAAAAACGGGAATAAAGCTTTTTCCTCTTTTTGGTTGTGAGGCAAGAGTTTATCATCAAAGAAATTAAAAAATTCTTTAAAAGTGTCATTGATAAATGTGTCAAGTTTATAGCCATTCTTCTTGAATTGTACCAAGGCTTGTTCAAAACGAGTTATCTTTTCCAAAGCCATTTGATGCTCATTCATCAAGATTTGAAGTGCCATTGCAAATTCTTTGAAATTAAGATTGTCAGACACCGGTAATTCGTATGCTGAAGGAGGCTCCATTGGTGTAAGTTCCTCTTGTCCCAACTCCTTTTCCACATTGCGTTTGAGCGGATCTAATTCGTTGAGTGCTTGTAAATCCAGTCCGTTAGTCTTATGTTGTGTCATCTTTTGTTAAATGATTTTTTTCAAGCGGTATATGTCAATGCAAAATATATCCCTATCAACACAATGAGGAAGAAGAGAAAGCTGACTATTGTTCGATTCTTATGCAAACACTTGGGAATAGCTCCAAACCAATCAGGTTCTTGTCCAAACCCTCTCATCACCTGCACTGATTGATTGATGACAAAAATTCCATAAACAATAAAAATCAACCCTAATCCAATACCTATGTATATTAAAGTCGATTCCATTTTGCTGATTGCTTGAGAGGTTTGAGCAAACGCAATCCCTGTATTCACAAGCAAACATAGAATCAAAGCATAGAGGGCTTTCATTCTTGTTACTGCTTTTAATTCAAAGTTTAGTATTTTCATTTGGTTCAAAGTTTAGTGACATCAATTGTTATTAGATTTCTTGCCGAAAGAGTGTGCCCGCGAAGTGCGAATTGCTTTTCTGTTCCAATTCCAAATTACTTGCTGATAGTTTCTCCAGAGGTAATCCAGAGGATATACCAAGAAGTGCATAAATCTAGTGAATGGAATAAAGGCAATCAGCGAGAAAGCTGACACAACGTGAATTTTGAGAGACCATGAGTTCACACTTGCAATGGCATCAATCTGAGGATCAAATACAAAAACAGAGCGCAAATAAGGAGTAAGAAAAGCAGCAAACCATGAGGAACCCCATCGGTTGTGATAGGCTACCAACAATCCTGAAATGATTTGAACAAGCAGAATGACAAACACTATTACATCCATTTTGCTGGTTACTATTTGGATTCTACGGTTAGTAAGACGTCTTTGTACCAACAAAATCACACCCACAAAGGCGCTCAAACCGAAAGAGAATGCGGTTATTTCAAGTATCAACAATCGGACGGGCTCTCCATTCCATGCCAAAACTGCTCTTGGAAACAAAAAAGCAATCAAGTGCCCGAAAAATAAAATGAAAAGTCCCCAGTGAAACGGTTGACTTCCCCAAAACAGCCTTTTGCCTTCCAGAAACTGAGATGAAATGGAAGAAACTGAAAACCCTCTGCTTTTATAACGGTATATAGAACCGATGATAAATATCGCAAGCGATACATAAGGCAGAACAGCAAATAATAGATAGTTTATCATAGCTAATCTTGTTTATAGTGATTATTACTTTTATTTATTTCAAAAACTTGATTGACACCCATATTCACACTGCTTTTATTAAAAAAAGATTTGTGATGTTGTTCATCAATAACAGGGTCGAGGGCGGGTGCAAAACTTATATTTTCAAAATCTTTCTCTAAGATTTGCAACAAAGCAGACAGCGCATGTTTATATACATTTCCCGCATATAACTCTTCTTGAATGATTGCATAATGACGGTTTTTGAGAATTTTCAGTTTAATATCCATACGTGTCGGCTCAAACTCTTCCAACATCTTGCGCACACCCGGTATCAATATTTTTATTGCTAATTCATCAATAATTTTAGACTCAAGTGCTTTATCAAAAAATGTCAGCATATTGCTCAGATTGTCCGGCAAATCAGTGCCGCAGTCATTTCCGATTTTGTCTTGCTCCTGCTTCATATTTACCAAAAAGACACCTCTTTTGTAGTCTTCGCCAAAAATCACATAGCCCAAGTCTAAATAACACACAGCTTGTACATCAAAAGTCTTGGTGTATAATTCTCGGAATGTATCTGCATTGTGAGAGTTGATATAATCAACAAAAATCTGCATTTCTTTGGCAGCTTCCGGATAAGACTCTATCATCAGTTGGCTGCATTGATTGACAACCAATGGGAATTTCGCATCGGGATATCTGAACAAATCAGCCAAAACTTTATAATGAGCAAATTTTCTCATATTACAATCCTCTAACAGGTTTTTCCTTAAATCCAAATCCGGTATTACCTTTCACATCCGCTGTATTTTCGAGCATTTCAATAGACTCTTCACGATGAGCAGGCGGAATAACAAAACGCTCATCAAATGTAGCCAAAGCCGTAAGCCTAAATATAGCGTCTGCCATGTCAGCATCTACTTGTGCTTCATTCATAGCAACAGAAATTTCTTCTTTTGCAAGATCGCCTGTTGTTACTCCTCGTCTGTGCAATCTCACAGCCATCAGACGTTTCATAACTTCCACAATCTTATCGGTATTGCCGGCAGAAAACAAAGAAGCAAGATACTTCATGGGCAAACGGTTTTTCTCAACTCCATTCCAAAGCGATTTACTTGTTGAATCGTATTTTCCATCTTGTACAGTTGCCATTGTAGGTAACAAAGCAGGCACATAAAACAAGTTAGGAAGAGTTCTAAACTCAGGGTGCAACGGTAAAGCGAGTTTCCATACTTTCACAAATTTATAAACCGGAGATTTTTGGGCAGCATCAATTGTAGAATCAGCAATTCCATTCAACTTAGCTTGTTTAATAACTTCCGGGTCAAATGGGTCTAAATAGATATCCAAATGATTGTCAACAAGCTTATCATCAGCAGAAGCTGCTACATTTTCAATTTTGTCAGCATCATAGAGCATCACACCTAAATAACGGATTCTGCCAACGCAAGAGTGAAAACATGCCGGTGCTTGTCCGGACTCAAGTCTGGGATAACACAAAACACATTTTTCAGATTTACCGGTGTTCCAATTATAATAGCTCTTTTTGTAAGGGCAAGCGGTAACACACATTCTCCAAGCGCGACAACGCTCTTGATTGATAAGTACAACTCCATCCTCTCCTCTTTTATAGATTGCGCCTGAGGGACAAGCAGCAACACACGCAGGATTCAGACAGTGGTTACAAATTCTGGGTAAATAATGGAAAGTCATACGCTCTAACTGGAACATGGCTTCTTGTTCAGCAGGTGTTAATTTATCCAGATTGACATCTTGTCGTGCATAATCCGGAGAACCACCCATATCATCATCCCAATTTGGACCGGCTTTTACATCAATGTGTTCACCTGTAACCAGAGAAACAGGGCGAGCAGTAGGCTGGTCATCACCTTCGGGAGCAGTAAACAAATCTTGATACTTGTATGTCCATGGTTCATAATAATCATCAAGCACGGGTAAATGTGGGTTATGAAAAATATTTTTCAATCCTTTGAACTTCCCTGCGCCTTTTAGTGAAACCGTATCTCCGTTTTTCTCCCAACCGCCTTTGTATATATCCTGATCTTCCCACTTAGTAGGGTAACCCGTACCCGGTTTTGTTTCCACATTATTCCACCACATATACTCTGCACCCTTGCGATCAGTCCAGATATTTTTGCAAGCTATTGAACATGTATGACATCCGATACATTTATCGAGATGAAAAACCATAGAAACCTGAGATCTAATATCCATAATTTAGTTTTTTATGTTTAATAATTAAAATTCTACTCTTTCCATTTTCCTAACCAATACGTGTGTATCTCTGTTAGCTCCCACGGGTCCCCAATAATTGAAGTGAAATGAAAACTGCCCGTACCCCCCCGTCATCAAGTTGGGTTTTAAGTGAACTCTGGTAAAGCTATTGTGCCCCCCTGCCCTTCTTCCGCCTCGCTCCTGAGATTTAGGTACAGAATAAGTTCTTTCGGGTGAGTGGTACACAATACAAACACCTTTTGGAATCCTTGCACTCACACACGCTCTCGTACAATAAACCCCGTGGTCATTATATACCTCAACCCAATCATTGTCTTTAATACCAAGTTCTGCTGCATCTGCTTCACTAATCCAGCAAGGTTCGATACCGCGAGAAAGTGTCAACATCCTCAATGTATCACCATAGGTGGAATGAATATGCCATTTACCATGAGGAGTAAGCACATTCAGCATTTTTGCTTTGCCGTCATTGACAGTTTTACGCAAATCTCCATATACTTGAGGAGTTGGCGAAGGTTTATAGGTTGCCAAGTTCTCACCAAATTCGAGATATCCGTCATGGTCTAAATAAAAATGCTGACGACCGGACAAAGTCCTCCAAGGTACAAGCCTGTCCACGTTATAAGTGTAAGCACAATATGCTCTGCCGTTATTCATCAAGCCTGACCAAAGAGGTGAATTATTGTAACGCCTGGGCTGAGCTTGTAAATCTTTGTAATCAATCTTTACATCTTTGCTTCCTTCGCCCAAATCAACCAAATCCAAACCGGTTTTCTTCTCCATGTTTTCATAGGCTCTTACGGTAAGTTTACCATTGGTGAGAGTTGACAATGTAAGTACTGCATTAACGGCTTCTACATCTTCTTTGATAGATGGATATTCCACTCCGTTTACTTTCTGAACATGGCGTTTATCCAAAATCATTTCATTGTAAACGTCTTCTGCCATATAGGACACCCCATGCGCTCCCAACGGTTTGGAATGCATATTAGGTCCGAGCGAAATATATTTATTATAAATCTGAGTGTAATCTCGGTCAATAAACACAAGCTTATGCATTGATTTACCGGGCTCGGGCTCACATTCTCCTTTAGCCCAATCCAACATACGCGGTTGCGTAATTTCATCTGCTGAGTCATGTGACAAAGGGGCATTTACAACGTCTTTAACAGGCTCGGGCAAATGCGTGCAAGCAAGTTCACTCACTTTCTTTGCTAAAGCTTGAAAAATCTGCCAGTCTGATTTAGATTCCCAAACGGGTGCCACAGCAGCGGAAAGCGGGTGTATGAAAGAGTGTAAGTCGGTGGAATTAATATCTGCTTTTTCATACCAAGAAGCGGTTGCCAGCACAATATCAGAATACAAAGCAGATGTATCCATACGAAAGTTTATATCCACTATCAAATCCATTTTGCCTTTGGGAGCTTCACGCCATATTAGTTCATGCACGTGTGGTTGAGCCACTTCATCAGCAATTTTGTTATTGTGTGTACCTAAATAGTGGTCGAGCATGTATTCATGCCCTTTGGCACTAGACATCAGCGCGTTTCCACGCCAAATAAACCAATTTCTCGGGAAATTGATTTCATCATCAGGGTCTGCCACTGAGTGCATTAATTCTTTTGATTTAAGTTTATCTACAATATGCCTCCTGATGCCATCTTCGTCTTTTGCACCGGCAGCTATAGCGTCATTTATAACATCCTGATTGTTCTTGTTATATTGTGGGAAAAAAGGCATCCAACCGTTTCGCACCGACATGACAGTCCAGTCCGCAGAGTGCATCTTGCCATATTTACTATCTTTTGGGACTTTATTGTATTCAACTTGATTATTATCATACCTCCATTGGTCAGAATTGATATAGTGCCAAATGGGAGCCTGCTGTAACCTGTTTGCAGGAATCCAATCCTTTGCTGACATAATGGTTCCCCAAGAATCTACAGGCGCCAATTTTTCCTGACCTACATAGTGGTTCATTCCTCCTCCGTTTACACCATTACATCCGGTAAGCATCTGAGCCATAATTGCTGCACGATACATCAAATTTCCATGAAACCAATGGTTGATAGCTGCACCCACAATTACCATACATTTTCCATTGGTAATTTCAGCTGTATCAGCCCATTCGTGAGCAAACTTAATAACGGTGTCTCTACCAACTCCTGTGAATATTTCCTGCCAAGCGGGTGTGTATGCTTGTTTGTCATCGTTGTAGTCAGTCGGATATTCGCCTTGCAATCCTCTGCCAACACCATATTGCCCCATGGTAAGGTCATAGACTGTGGTTACGGGCACTTTTGTACCATCGATTGTTTCAATTAATTTAACCGGCACACCACGCACAGCCGTTTTGTCAAGACCAAACTCCAAAAATTCAACATTATAAACTTCATCGTTTTTGTTGAGCAATGTCAGCATGGGTTCATAAGGTTTGTTATCCAAGAAATCTTCATATTTAAGATTCCAATTTCCTTTTTTCTCTTCCGCCCAGCGGCTTCCCATGGATCCTTTAGGACAAACAAGATTGCCGGACTTCTCATCAATATTGAGAAATTGCCAATCACCATTCTCGACATCCTTATATTTCTTTACTCTGTTCGCTCTCAGCATTCTGCCGGGCTTATAGCAATCACCTGATTTATCAAGTTCTACCAAAAAAGGACAGTCGGTATAACGTTTTGCATAATCAATAAAATAAGGTACTTGTCTGTCCGCATGGTATTCTTTCAGGATTACATGTGTTACTCCCATCCAAAATGCACCGTCAGAGCCTGCATGGCACGGTATCCATTGGTCTGCATGTTTTGCCACCATACTGAAATCGGGCGACATCACTACCGTCTTAGTCCCATTGTGTTTGGACTCGGAGAAGAAGTGAATATCCGGAGTTCTTGTCATACCTAAATTGGCACCCATGGATACGCAGAATTTGGAGTTGTACCAGTCAGCACTTTCGCAAACGTCTGTTTGCTCTCCCCAAACTTCCGGAAATGCAGGAGGCAAATCACAATACCAATCATAGAAACTGAGATTTACACCTCCCATTAATTGAAGATACCGTGCACCTGAAGCATAGCTAAGCATGGACATAGCCGGTATTGGCGAAAAACCAATAATTCTGTCCGGTCCATATTTTTTAATGGTATAAATATTTGCAGCCGCAATGAGTTCGAGCACTTCATCCCATTTGGCACGTCTGAAACCGCCTTTGCCTCTTGCACGCTGATATCTTTTTCTTTTCTCAGGGCTATTTTGCAAGTTTGCCCAAGCTTTAACTGGGTCTCCATTAGCATTTTTCTTTTCTTCATTAAACAAATCCATTAAAGCACCGCGCATCAAAGGGTATTTTACTCTGATTGGGCTATACAGATACCATGAATAAGAGATTCCTCGCTGACATCCACGCGGTTCGTATGGTGGCAAAGAGTTTTCAAGCAAGGGATAATCAAGTGCTTGGGTCTCCCAAACCACAATCCCGTCCTTTACGTGAATATTCCATGAACATCCACCTGTACAGTTCACTCCATGAGTGCTTCGCACCACCTTATCGTATTGCCAGCGGTTACGATAAAACTCCTCCCATTTTCTGGTTTGTGGAGATATAATGTCTTCTATCCAGCTCATAGTTTTTGTTTTTTATTGATTAAATTGATTCGATTTGTCTGTTAAAAATTTCTCTTTTGACGGTGTATTTTTTCCTACCATACCATAAAATCCAATAAATAAGAAGCAGTCCGATTATGCCACCGCTACCTCCGTACAATAAAGGATTGAAAGAAGATGCAACCTGATTTGCTTTGTCTTTATCAACTTTGTTTAAAAATGCCACTATATTTCCGATTTCTTCATCTGTCATCGGATGGTCTTTATAAGATTCTGTCATGGCAGGGAATGGAGGCGCACCCAGAATTCCTTTCAAACCGGCATCTCCTCCCATTCTGCTAAACACATCGGTCAAATCTTTTGCTAACAGACCACCTTCAAGCACACCTTTATAATTAATATTATGACATGAAATACATGCAGGTCCGTGGTTTGACAACCTTTGAATTCCTTCAAAAATAAATTTGCCTTTTTGTATATCCGCCTCGGTTGCGTTATCGGATTCATTTGAAGCTACACTCGCAATTTGAGCATCAGCACCGGTGTATCCGCCTTTACTTGCTATGAAAGTAAAAATAGCTTTGATATCATTATCTGATAATGCTTGATCCGGCATAATCAAACCGCCAAATTCATCTGAAATTGCTTTTGCATCCGGATCGCCACTTTTGATTAGTGTTTGAGAAGATTTGGTCCATTTCAGCAACCAATCTGCTGAACGCAAAGCGGTTACTCCTAATAGGTCTGGACCTACAAGACGTCCCCCTCCTATTTTATGACACGAAGCACAATTTTTAGTAAATATTTCTTCCCCATTTTGTCCAAAACTCACAGTTGAAATGCTGAGCATCAGGAATGTCAAAACTAACATTATTAATATTTTATGAGACTCAAAAAGGTTCTTTTGTATGGATTGCAAACCGGTTTTCATAAGCATTTATTTTAGTTAGATAAATATTGAATTGTATTTGGTTCTTCTGCATTTGACAAAACAAACCAAGCCTGCATAAAAAATATATGATATGATTTTTCTCAATATTCTACATGAGATATATCATGTTTAATTATGACTATTATCATGTTTTAGTTAAATTAGAATTCTGATTCAACATTTAAACAACGTATGATTTAACTAAAATATAGGTGATGTATTCTTTTAGATAAGAAACAATTACAGCACTGTCAACAATGGTTCTAAATAAGAAGAATCAGGCTTTTATTTTCTGAGCTGTCTTTTTTGACTTGAAATAACAACAAGCAAAATAATTGTTCCGAGTGCAGGAATTAAGAGCAAAAACAAACCGAATTTTAATTTTTTCTTCCCTGTAATCGGGTCATAAGAGAAACAAGATAAAACCGAATTATTATGAGGCAGTGGATAAGAAATAACAAATTCATTATGAATGGATTTGAGCATAACTTCTAATGCTCTGACATCCCTAATCCCGATAAGTTTTTTAATAATATAACCGTTGCCATTGATTCCCACCAACAAAGCATCATGTTCATACTGTCTTGTAACACTGTCCCATTGTGAGTGAAAACCAACCGATTCAATTAACTCATTAATCTGATAAGTCGTACCAAAGACCCATCTTTCATCATCGTTCAGTCCCAAGAGTTGGGCGTAATTGTTCAAATCAACTTTAGTATCTGCGGTATCAAAGCTGACAACCAAAACTTTGAACTTTAGCTTAGGATTAAGTCTGGTAATATTCTCTTTTAAATTACTCAATAAAGGAGAGCACACTCCGGTACAGCGTGTAAAAACCAAAGCAAGGATTAGAGGCTCTCTGTTATAGAGATTCGACAGTTTAAGCTCCTCTCCTTGCGTTGTCTGTATTTGAATATTTTCTACCTTTGTATAAAGCCTATCTTCTTCCGACAAATTATACTCAGATGTCTGAGCAAATGAGATTCCTAAGTTAAATAGAACTAATGCGAAGAGGGCGAAAATACTTTTATGCATTTTTTGAAAATATCTACAAAGATAAGTATCATCCCCAATAGATATATGATTGCAAACCAGGCTGCTGCAGTGGCGAACAAAGCGGCTCTGGTAAATTCTGCAGGATAAACTGAATATCTTCTGGGAATTGATTCTGCTCCACCACAATAAAACATCAGGACAAAACCAAAGCCACCTACAATTAACAAAGTCAATTTGAGTTTTCTCATTGGGTCTGTATGACTACCTGAAAATTCGTTGGCTACCCATGTAAAGAACCCCAAAATAAGCAACACATTACCTAATGCATTATACGTATGGAAGTGAGCAGGCACCCATAGTGTGTTGTGCAAGAAAATATTATTAGAAATAGTTGAGTCAATCAATGCGCCTACTCCCCCAATAATCCATCCGGTAATACCAATGAAAAATAGAAGATTTGTAATTGTCCATTTGATTTTGTGCCCATATAACAACACTATTACACTTATGATGGTTACAACTGCAGAAGGAATACTTGCAAAATAAGATGCAAACTGCCCAAACATTTGAAGTCCAAGCGGTTGCACAAAATCCATATATAAGTGATGGAAGTATGCTGTTAACACAAACAACAAAGTAAAATTCCAACCCAAAGAAACATACCAAGTGGTTTTGAACTTAGGACGTCCGCTTATTTCAGGTAACAACTCATACACAATTGCCAACCCAAGATAAAGAGACTCATTGGCAATAGTATGACCGAAGAAATAAATTAAGTTTTTCATTAATAATGGGTCGCTTTTAAATGCACCATCAGAATACCATTCTGCGAAAGATAAAATTAGGATTACAACTGCGGTCAACAAACAAAGAACAACGCCTACAAGCGAAATTGCTGAAATCAATACCAAAGGAGGTGTTTGAACTTCGGGAGTTTGTTTAGAAAGATGTTGCCACGCAAATGTTTCTCTAAGAGAATATTTCTTAAAAATAGCAACTAATAAGCCTATTGACCAAACTAACCATCCTACACCCAATACAGTCAAACTCCAAAAAAACAATGGTGTAGCCCAAGACTCCCATTCACCAATGTTCAGAAATGGCAATGGATATAAGAAAGTCCATCCGGCATGAAAATGACCGATGAAGGTTGAAATGTAAAACATTATAACTCCAATGATAGTCAAAACAAAAGCAAACTTGCTTAAACCAGCCCCCACATTTACATAGCGATTAAGCAAATAATGAACTCCGACCATTCCGGCAACAGCCCAAATAGCAATCATAGTCATTCCATGAGTTGTCATTAATCCATAAAACTTGCCATCATCCATACTGATAACATTTCCCTGATTAAAGCGCATGGTAATACCCAGAATAATAGCGGTAAAGAATAAAAGCAGGATTGTGATAATCCAAGTAGATGTGATTCTTTTCAATGATATATTCATAAGTCTGTTATTTTAATTATTTTACGATAAATTCTCCTCTCATTATCTGATGCCCTACTCCACAAAACTCAGTACATAATACACTATAGGTACCAGGTTCATTGAACACCCAACGCAAACGATTCACATATCCCGGCATCGCTTGTGATTGAGTGATTAACTTTGCTTTATCATTATAGATAGCAAAACCGTGCGTAACATCAATACTGGTTACTCTGAATTCCACCATTTTACCTGCCGGAATCTCAACTGAATAGTTGTCATTCTCATCACTTATACCAAAAGCAAACTTGCCGGATGACACATTGACCACCATTGCGGGAGAATCATTTTTGTATAAAAAATAAGGTGATCTGGGGATTGTGATTGACATCAAAATCAGCAGTACACCACCCCAAAGTAATAAGAAGTAAAACCTCATTCTTAAGGGATTCTTAATTCCTTCGCCTTCCTCATCACCTTTCATTGTGCTCCGATATATCATATAAGAAATCAATGAAATAGCCACGGCACAGATAAGAAATAACGCTAAAACGAACTCTTGTCCTTTCATATTTGTAATTGTTAAGTTTATTGTTTGTTAAATAGTAATAATAATAACACCTTGTTTTTTAATATGCACGGCAAACGTAACAATAAAGGACAAGGTTGTCCTTTATTAAAATATTCGAATTACGCACAAATTATTAACATCAAGATTAAAGTTAATTAATTAAAATTCAATCGATCACAGATTCACCCTTTGAGAAATGCCTTTCCAACGTTCAAATCCCTATATAAATCACCAATCGTTTTTAACTTACAAAAACGCTTAAACGACTCTCTCACAGGCTTAAAATCTTTATGAATAGGGCAAGGATGCTGATCACTGCATGTACTAAGACCCAAACCACATCTCTCAAAATAATCATCCCCTTCTACTGCTTTAACAATAAGGATTAGAGGTGCACTTTCTTGAGCTTTGGTTATAAAAAATCCACCGTTAGGACCTTTGATACTGCTAATGATAGCAAGCTTAGTTAACTTTTGTAAAACCTTTCCAATGGTGTGCTCGCTTTCATTGATTTGAGCTGCAATCTCTTTAATCCCGGACTTTTTTTTATCCGGAAATTTGGAAGCGATATAAGTTACCGCTTTTATAGCGGTTTGGCAAGTGATACTCAACATAGGTTACATTCCCAAATATTGCTTCCCTTGTTCCGATACAGCGTCATAACTCCAAGGCGGATCAAAAGTTAACTTAACTTCTATTTGATAGCCCGGAAAAGACGCTTCCAACGAAGAAGTTGTATCGCCCACAATAGCATCGCCCATGGGGCAGAACTCGGTTGTCAGAGTCATTGTACACAAGACTTTTTTCTTTTCTTCGTCAAAATAAAGGTCATAGACAAGCCCAAGATCTACAATATTTAATCCTATTTCAGGATCTATCACATATTGAAGACCTGCCAAAGCGATAGTACTCTTTATTTCGTTGTTATTAGATACATTCATAATTGAATTGGTTTGTGATTGATTACTTTAAAAACATTGATATTATACAATATTGCTGTTATCAGCAACAAAAATGACCCAAATTTGATTAAAATCAATAGCCCTGACAAGATTCCGGATGCAAATACGAACAAGCCTGTCAGATAGCACACCCCCATCACATTAAACACCTTGTCATTAAACAAGTCTTTGGGGTTTGGCGTTTTGCCTAATGCAGAACGTTTGCGGTATGCTTTATTCCACGCAATGAATGGCAATGTTTTGAATGTCATCCCCAAAATAATGGCTGTCATCCAACCAAAGAATATCATAAAGCCGTATGTCATCACAACATTCAGGGGTATTTCAGAAGAAGTGGCGGAACTCAGCAACACAATGACCAAAAGGACGATTGGAATCAAAAACATGATTGCCGCTAATATTGCCAACTGTGTCTGATAATCCACTCTTTTTCTCAACCGTCCTTTGTATGCTTTGATACAAAAATAAATGAACATAGAACACCCCATTAACACCAATATAAATGGCAGAAATAACAGCCATTTTTGTTCATAAAAGAAAAGGAATAAAACTGTGTAAAGCAATATTCCCAAATTCACCAAAAAATTGATAATTCTCAAGAGTTTTTTGTTGGTGTATTTAGAAATCATAAACATAGGTATCAAACGAGAGCCCACGCCCATTACCAATAACAAGAACCAACCCACGATACCCAGGTGGGCATGCAAAGGGAGATAGTGTGTTGCGTCAAAGGGTAAAAAATCAAGACTGAAATCAAAAACCAATGTTACACCTAATCCTACGGTAATCAACAACCATACAATTGAAGAAAAGATAAAAAGTGTATGAACATTTTTTTTCTTGGAATTAAGAATACTCTTAAGAACATTTACAAAATATGCCATTAAGCCCAAAAGTATTAAGCTTCCTCCCACTTCTGCCGTCAAACCGAATTCATGCATATAGAAACTATATACAAGAATCGGAATGCCTATACCGGCAAAAACAAAAGAGGTATTTGCGAGTTTATTACTATAAAGTTCTCCTTCTATAAGCACCGGCACCAACTGATGACTAGCACCCAGAATAATCATGGTTCCCCAACCTAATGCCATAGAATGGGTAATAGCTAATATATTAAACTGAAAATAGTGTCCGAAAAAGTAATTTCCCGACAACAACAGCAATACAGTAGCAATTAAAAACCACACGGCTGCATAAGCATAAAAAGGAATAACAACCTTATAGGAAGTAGTTTTTACAAGATTTGTATCAAAAGGAGAAGCGAACATCCTTACTTCTTAAATATTAAAATTCGCACATCACCATCGGTAATTTCATTAATTCTATAGTCCAACCCTCTATCTTGCAACTCAGGAAGCAGAAACACCGGAATTCGTTTGTGATACACATAAACCGCTCTGTCAGATTGGAGTTTGTCGCATGCTTCGAGCACCATCATCATAGGTAAAGGGGGTTCCATTTTTTCGACTCTGACTTCATCCAATTTGCCTTCGAACTTAGCTAACATTTCCTGCCAACCTGCTGCATCATTTTTGATTTCGGCTTTAATTTCACCAGCACCGGAAGTGTTGTAAAGATAGGTGTGTACAAGATTTGAATTAACAATTTCAGTATAAGCAACGAATCCTCTTTTTTCAAGAATCATAATTACCGGTGTAGGTTCAAATGTATTGATGATTTTGAGTGCTTGTTGGGCATTCAGCTTGTTTACATTCATCATAATAGTATTAAGCGGGTCGCCACCGGAGTCAAGGATAGGTCTAACATCTAATTCCACTACATTTTCAGGTTTCAGATTCTTAACAAATTCCGGCATTGGGCTGGTACTGCCTTCGTGCTCTTCTTTATAGTTGCTGTCAATCTCAAAACCCAATGGTTTCAATTTTGCAAAAAAATCATCTACTTTCACTCCCCCTACTTTGCTTGCCATACTGATGGAAGTCCTTGCAGCCATGAGCTTTCTCAAAAGCGGGTTTCGGAGTTTTGTAAATTTGGGTGAAATACTAATAATAGCTTCCAAAGCATCGGGATGAGCTTTGAGGATTTGCGAAATCTTAGTGCCTGAATTTATTAACATGATGAATGATGGTTAGCACCTTCTAATTCTATTGCCTTAGGGAACAAGATATTGTTTTCCAAATGTGCGTGAACAAACATATCTGCTTCCAAATCCTGCAAGAGTTTATAAACAAGTTCGTAGCTCGCACACGAATCATTAGGCAAGGTGTAGTTATTAGTCAACTTGCGCAAATTTAGCATATAATCTTTGTATGTATCATGTTCCATTTCGAGCATATTAATTGGCTCGGCAATGGATTTGAACGCAGGGTTTTCAACGGTTTTAGCTTGTGCTTTTGCACTTACTATTTGTTTGACAAAAGGAAACAGAATAGTTTCTTCTTTTTGCAAATGAGCCAAAAGTGCATTGGTAAATTTATCAATATTGGCATATATCTCTTCCAATTCGGGGTGCGCCTTCACATGTTGGTTCAACACATTTTTGGAGGCTGTGCGCAAGTCGGGCACAATTTGCCTTATAAAAGAATGATGAGTATTTACAACATAATCAGACAGAAAATCTAAGTTCCAATCATTATAGGGCAAGGGGCGGGGTTGATTGCCTTGACCTTTTTCTATTTGTTGGAGTTCCTGCTCTACAAGAGTTACATCAACTCCAAGGGAATCACATGCTTCTTTGATAGTTTTCTTACCTGAGAAGCCATAGTCGAGTTTGTACTTGGCAAATACAGCCGTTTTTCTAAAATCCTTAGCCGCAATTTCACCCAGAGTTTCATCTTTTTCACCTGAATTGCGTTTGGTAATTTTTACTCTCCACCACTTTGGACCTTGCTCCAAGTATTCCCAAGAAAAAATATTTCCACGTTCTGCCATCAACTGATAATACAAGGGTTTGGGATCGTGGTCATTGTACAAGGTGAGCCATCTTCCTCCTTCAAGTGCATCAAATTGCTTAAAAATAGTTGGGTGTTTGTGGGCAGGTGGTAACTGGGTAACATCTAATTTATTTTCATCATCTTCACTTTGAGGCGTTGATGCTGAGGCTTGTTGCTTGGCATTTCTACCAATCTTCACTCTCCACCATTGCGGACCTTTTTCCAAATATTCCCATGAAAATTCATCCCCTCGTGTTTGTTCTAATTGATAATACAAAGGCACGGGGTCATGGTCATTTTTCAGAATAAAAAACTCACCGACAGCCAGACTGTCAATCTTTTCAAAGATTTTAGCATGTTTCACCGGAGGAGGTAGTTGCGTAGCGTCCAAAACTCCTTCTTCTTCGCTATGAGCAGATTCTCCGCCATGAAGCATTTTTTTTGCAATTCTGATAATCCACCAATCGGGTCCTGATTGCAAATAATCCCAAGTAAAAATATCGCCTCTGTTCTGATGTAATTGATGATACAAGGGCTTTGGGTCATGGTCATTTTTCAGAATGAAACTCTCCCCTTCTCGATGGTCGTCAAAGAAAGCGAAAATACTTGCGTGCTTGTATTGCGGGTCTATCAAGGTTGCGTTCAAAATATATTCACCATTGGCGGCTTTGCTCAATGCAGGATGCCCTTGCTTTGGAGCTTCTTTGGTAATCCTGATTCTCCACCATTGCGGACCTTGCTCAAGGTATTCCCAAGAAAACACATTTCCTCGTGTTTGTTGCAATTGATAATGTAGGGGTTTGGGGTCATGGTCGTTTTGTAGGATAAAGCTCTCACCTTCTCTCAAATTATCAAATTGCGCAAAAATGGTGGCATGCTTGTATTGTGGTTCAATCAAAGTTGCATTGAGCACCACCTCATCAGCAGCTGCTTGTTTGGTCTTGTGTTTGCCAATTCTGATTTTCCATACTGCCGGACCTTCTTCCAAGTATTCCCATGTGAAGGTTTCACCATTATCCGCTTTTAACTGATAATAAAGTGGTTTGGGGTCATGATCATTTTGAAGGATAAAACTTTCCCCTTCTTTTAAATCATTAAAGTATTGAAACACTGTGGAGTGTTTTAGTCTTGGCTCAAGTTCAGACACCACCAATATTTTGTTTGCAGAATTTTCCATGTCTTTCTACCTTTGTGAGGGCACGAAATTAATAAGAATTATTCTAAATAAAGGTAATTAATTGCTTTTATTTTAAGCCATGCTGTTAACTATCATTTTGTCAGAGAAAATAACACAATATTAAGGTTACATATCATTCATTATGTGCTTGTTGCACATAGTTAAAACTTCATATTTACCCCAATCAAATAATTGATACCCGCTTGGGGATAGAGCATTTTATCGGTATATAGAACATCCTTACTACCCAAATAATATTTATAGGTATAGCCGTTGCTGGAATACATTTGGTTGGCAATATTATTGACTAACAACACAATCTCTGTATGAGCAAGTTTGTTAGGGATACTATAAGACATCCTCAAATCAATCACTGTATAAGCATTGAGCAAACTTTCTTTGCTACCAGAGTTGTCCAAGTATTGTTTACCAACATACTTGCCTGTTACATTGACAGTCAAGTTTTTTAAAGGTTTGACCTCTGTAAAGGCGGCTGCAATTACAGATGGCGAAAACGAAATAGGTGTATTTTTATACTCAAAAGCCTGCTCATCTACTACACCATACCAATCCATAACTACTTCTTTATAATCCTTGATACGGTTGATACTCAGGTTGAGATTAGCACCCAAACTTATTCGTTTATTAATCACATAGGTTCCTTGCAACTCAATGCCCTCTCTGAAACTTCTGCCGGCATTTTTCCTAATCAAACCACCCACAGAATTCATTTCGCCCGTCAATACCAACTGATTGCGATAGTCCATATAATATAGATTCACATCCAATAAATATTTGCTAGTTCTCTTTTGATACCCCAATTCATAATCTATCAGATTTTCAAATTTTGGAATATTGGGCGCAGATTCAATAAAATCCATACGCACCGGTTCGCGTTTGGCATTTGCGACAGAGAAATAAACCCTGGATGATTGACTGATAGCATAATTAATTCCCCCTTTTGGATTGAAGAATACATAGTTTTGATTGAAAGCAAAAGGCACTCTGTTATCATCCAAACCATCTGCACGATAATGTATCATTCTGAGTTGCAAGTCACCATACAGACTTAGTTTTGAGTTAAGTTCATGGGTTATTTTGACAAAATTATTGAAGTCATTTTTTGTGGAAAAACTGCTTGCGAAACGATAATCCTTAGGCATATTGCCGGAAAACTGTGCCCAAGTAACATCATCATAATGATCTCCCAAATAGCGATTTACACTTCCACCCAACTGCACGATGGTTTTTTGATTCTGATAACGCAATCCGTAAACAGCACCAAAAGAATGATTATCAAGCCAAAGTTGACGTACCATATCAGTTTGAGAAATGGTGTCTGCTCCTGCAACATACGGCAGCACTCCGTAGTCAGAGAATGATTGTCCCGGCATAGATTGTTCAAAATACCCGAGTCCTCTTACATAAAAACCACTCACAGACAACTTCAACTTGTTGCTAATCCGATAGTTCGCATGCAACTGATAATGTGATTGCTTATAATTATCTGTTTCGTTTTTGTATTCGTAATAATTATATGTTCTTCCCGAATTGAGCAGATTTTGTCTTTGTTCTGGCGTCAAAAAATTGCGATCTGCATACGCATTCATCTCTGCCACATCGCCAATAACGCGACTCTCGGGCGTTCCCCACCATGACTGATAAGTTCTTTCACTTCCTGAAAAGTGAATTGCATCCAACATAAATTTCTTATTGAGCGATTGATAAGTTGCATCCAGATAATAGCTTTTTAAATTTGACGAAGCCCGGTCAATATAGCCTTGAGAAGAAATTTGCGACAAACGTCCATTCATTTTCCAGCGATTATTGATTAAACCGGTACTAAAAACTGCTGTGTTTTTATAGGTTTCAAAAGAACCGAATGAATTATTGAGTTCAAAATACGGATGAGTGCTTCTGTCAAAGGTTTCCAAATTTATATTTGCACCAAATGCACCTGCACCATTGGTTGAAGCCCCTACTCCTCTTTGAATGTCAATCCTTGTGGCAGAAGAAGCAAAGTCGGGCATATTAACAAAAAACACCCCTTGCGCTTCAGCATCATTGAGTGGAATACCATTGACCGTGATATTAATCCGCGTTTGGTCTGAACCTCGGATTCTTAATGCTGAATAGCCAATGCCTGCACCGGCATCCGTGGTATAAACAAGAGATGGCATATTGTTGAGGATTACCGGAATATCTTGTCCTAAATTTTTACTTTCAATATCGGCTTTATTAAGCGTTTGATTGACAATAGGAGCATCCACTTCAGCTATGACGGAACTTGTAATATTGACCGCATCGAGGTCTCGTGTTGCAATATGCATGAAATAGGTTTTATGTTGAGTAAAATCAGCATTTGTTAAGGTGTCATACACTGTCAAAAATCCCAGATACGACAGCCGGATGTAAACTTGGTTTTGGTTTTCAACCAAGATAGGGATGGCAAAATCCCCATTTTTATAAGTCTGACCTCCGGCAGAATTACCATTCGGCAGTGAAACAAAGACCGAAACCCCTTCCATAGGTTTGAGTTCGGATGACAGGACTTTACCGCTGATTTGAATTTTGTCCTTGCTTTGCGTGTGCGCAAAGAGCGGTAACAGGACTACAAGTGTTAATAATAACTTTTTCATTTTCAATTAAATTAATAAATGAAAAAGCATGAAGTGTGTCAGAAAAGAAGTTTGCCACATAAGCTTTCCCTGCCGCATGAATGACCATGATCCAGGTGATGTGGGTATAATCTCAGTTCTCAATTAAGAGAGCACCCCAAAACTTTTTCGTTGGGGCAAAATTAGGATTAACTATTAAGAAAAACTAGCAGTTTGAAATTAATTAGAAAGAAAGTCCCCCTACAAAAGAAATTATCTATCCATCATTGGAACAACGCTTTTCCGGACAAGCATTATTTGCTCAATAATTCAAACAAAATATATTATCACCAAGATTTGATCCAAGTACCAAGCAATATAATCAAGAAGAGCAAGGTCCATCCTACCATCCACCCCCCCAATGTTACAACGGGAAATGCTGCATTTACAAAAAGCCAGAAAAGATAAAGAAAAAGATAAAATATGATTATGATGAGCGCAACTAGAAAAATATAACCAATAACTTCCCAAAAACTCGTACTTGCACGTGATTTATTTTTAAAAGAGTTTTTGATTGCTTTATATTCGTTTTTTATCTGTTTAATAGAAGGTTTGAAACCTAATAAAGAAGTAACACCCAACTTGGATTTAATATCCTTGATCAATTTTTGTTTTGACACTTTTTTATCAGAAACTACATTTGATTCGACTGAGAAATTGTTTTCATTGAAAGGTGTGCGCATTTCCGGTTGACTCATGTTCCCTTTCTGATTCGAATAATTTCTGTCTGAAGGTGTAATATAATCATAGTCAGATTGAGGTGTGTTTTTATTATATGCAAACTGCCCTACTTGCGTAGATTTACATGAAATCAGTGCGAGCATCATCGCGATTAAAACGGTATTTATTCTTCTCATAATCATTTTATTATATTAAAGGTTGTAAAAATAGTAAATAAAATAAAAAGTACAAGTTGCTTATTTTTAATTAATAACTTTGCATTCCAACAAGATGAAAACAATCTTCGTAACAGGCAGCAACGGCTTATTAGGTCAAAAACTTACTGATTTATACACCACTATATCTGACAGGAAACTGATTGCAAGCGGGCGCGGCACAAACAGAAACCCTCAGAAAGGAGGTTATGAATATGTAGAACTAGACATTTCAGATTTTGAAAAAACAAAACAGATTCTTTATGCTACAAAGCCGGATGTATTAATCAATGCAGCAGCAATGACCCAAGTTGACGACTGTGAACATGACAAAGAAAGCTGCACACTTTATAATGTCAGGGCGGTAGAGAACCTATCCAAGATTTGCACTGAATTAGGGATTCATCTGATTCACATTTCAACCGATTTTATTTTTGACGGAACCAAAGGCAACTACAAAGAAGACGACACACCCAATCCATTGAGTTTCTACGGCAACAGCAAGTGGGAAGGCGAAAAACGTGTGCAGCAATATGCAACTCGATATGCAATTTTGAGAACTGTATTGGTGTATGGAGTAGTAGCAGATATGAGCAGAAGCAATATTGTATTATGGGCAAAAGGTGCATTAGAAAAAGGAAAACCAATGACTGTTGTCAATGACCAATGGCGGACACCAACGCTTGCAGAAGACCTTGCCTTAGGTTGTTATCTGGCAGAAAAGCATAATGCTCAGGGTATTTTTAATATTTCGGGCAAAGATTTGTACCGCATTGATGAGCTGGTAAGAGAAGTAGGCAAATTTTGGAATTTAGACATCAGTCAGATTACAGAGGTCAGCAGTTTGACACTTAACCAAGCAGCAAAACGACCACCTAAAACAGGTTTTGACCTCAGCAAATCAAGGAAGGAGTTGGGTTATGAACCACACAGTTTTACTGAAGGCCTTGCTATTGTCAGAGAACAATTAGCAAAGAACAAAAAATAAGAAGTCGATTAATTTTACTTTGAGAAATTCACTTTGGATTTTGCACAAGTTTGATGGAATGTGATAATTTCTCAAAACCTGCTCTTTTCACCGCAGATTTTTTAAATATTTCTCTATATATGTCTTCTGTCAAGTCAATCCAGTCTTGTTTTTGCAATCCAAATAACTTTTCGTGAGGCATAAAATCAGGTTCCTTGTGTGGAGCTGAAAATCTATTCCATGGACAGACATCTTGGCAAATATCACAGCCAAAAACCCAATCTTCCATTTTAGTTCTGAATTCGCTTGGAATTTCTTCCTTTAGCTCAATGGTCAAATAAGAAATACATCTTTGCGCATTGAGGGTTTTATCGGGCAGAATAGCCTCGGTAGGGCAAGCATCAACACATGCGGTGCAAGTCCCACAGTAATCCTTGGCGTAAGGAGTGTCATACTCAAACTCCAAATCACAAATAATTTCGGCAAGTAAAAAGAAAGAACCGTGTTTTTTGTTAATCAGAATTGTGTTTTTTCCAACCCACCCCAGCCCTGCCCTGCCTGCCCAAGATGATTCTAATACAGGTGCTGAATCTGTAAAAACTCTAAACATAAAATTGCCAAACTCTGCCTGCATTTTACGGGTGATTTCAGCCATTCTATTTTTAATAACATAGTGATAATCTTTACCATAAGCATATTTTGCAATTTTCACTCCATCTGCCGGTAGAGACTCCTCGGGGAAATAGTTATAGGCAAGACAAATTACAGACTTTGCACCGGGCACTAATTTGCGCGGGTCAATCCGCATATCAAAATAGTTCTCAATCCATTGCATTTTGCCATGATATCCTTGATTTAGCCATTTTTCAAGTGTATAAGCTTCTTGGGTTAATTGCTCAGCTCTGACTATACCACAAAGCATAAATCCGGCTTCTGCCGACCATTGTTTTACTAATGCTGACGCTTTGTCGGCTAACATTACTTGTTGGAAATAATCTTTATCTCAGTTCTGCGGTTTTTTGACTTGCCATCATCCGTGTCATTGGAAGCAACTGGAATTTCATCTGCGTATCCTTTGGCAGTCAGTCGGTAGCGTTTGACACCCATTTCGACCAAATAGTCCACTACTGCTTTTGCCCTATTTTCAGATAGTTTTTTATTGTGCTCTTTATTTCCGACATTGTCTGTATGCCCTCCTATCTCAATTGTCATATCGGGGAAACGGATTAATAAATCATAGAGTTTCTTCAACTCGGCTTTGGATTCAGGTTTGAGGGTAAATTTATCTGTATCAAAAAAGATATTATGCAAAACAATAATATTGCCTGAATCAGGCTTAATTAAAGGCGCCTCCACCAAGAAAGGCTTGTCAAGTGTTCCTTCAGTAAGTCTGAAATTATCGGAATAAAACAAATAATCTTTTCTATCAATATTGAACATATAGTCTTGATTTTTGGAAAGTACAATCAAAAATTCGCCCATCACAGAATCAGTAGTAACGGTTTTAATGGGATTGCCGGTCTTCAAGTCAATTAATTCAACGGTTGCAGCCAAAGGTTTACGCGTAAGTTTATCAAACACGCGCCCTTTCACAAAGCTCACAGGTTCGGGTTTAATTGTTTTTGGAAGTTCAAAACGATATAAATCTCTGCCTCCTAATCCTCCTTTTCGGTCAGAACTCACATAAGCATATTTTCCCATTCTGTCCACTATCATACCGAACTCCTCACCTGCTGTATTGATGGGATACCCCAAATTTTCAGGAGTTGACCATTTTTGACCGTCAAAACGAGTAACATACAAATCAGGTCCTCCCATCGTTTGCTCTCTGCCGTTAGATGAAAAATAGAGTGTCTTTCCGTCAGGGTGAATAAAAGGGGCTTGGTCATCACCTTCGGTATTAATCTCCGGACCCAAATTAACCGGATTGGTAAAATTAGAGCCTTTCCATTCTGCTCGCCATATATCAATCCCTCCAAAACCGCCTTCTCTATTACTGGCGAAGTAAATCACAGTGCCATCAGGCGAAATACTCGGCTGAGATTCCCATGCACTTGAGTTCAAAGGGGGTCTGATAATTCTGGGTTTGCTGAAAGTGCCGTCAGCACTCATGATTGACAAATATATGTCGCAGCCTCCATACCCGTCCGGTCTGTTGCATGCCGTATAAAAAATATATTTTCCGTCAGCTGTAATGGACACATTGCCTTCATTATTAGGCGTGTTTACGTCACCCGGCAACAAAAACGCTTTCCCCCACTCTTCGCCTTTTTTTCTGCTCATGAAAATATCTTCGCCATAACTGTCTTGACGGGTGAAAATAAATACTGATTCGTCTATGGTAAAACCCGGCCAATATTCATGATACTTTGAATTAATGTTTTTTCCAAGGTTCTCAAATTGAATATCTAATGGATGTGCCATTGCATTGATAGCAAAATCAACGGACTTCATCATGATATTAGCTTGTTTAATATAATCTGGGCGCAAGTCTTTGCCTTTCAAAAAGGTATCTAAACTGAGCTTTGCTTCCTTGTATTTCATGATATTATATTGAGAGCGAGCAAGAAAATAATATCCGTTTGCATACTCGGGATGATACTCTGTAAGTTGTTTCAGATAAATAATGGCATTCTCATGGTCATTGAGTTCTTGATAAACCGCTCCCAGCATGTTAAGCAAACTTTTGTCACCCGGCTCACTTCTAAGTCCGGCTTTAAAATGATCAAGGGCTTTGTCATATTCGCCCATTTGATAATATTTCAAGCCTTCGGTTTCGTGTTTACTTGGTCTTTCACCTGAACCTTTTTTTTGGGCACTGCAAGCAGTAATAGTAAGGAAAAAAAGAAAAAATAATGGAATTCTCATATATTGCTTCATAGTCATCTTGTGTTTAACCGTTCAAAAGTAGAAATTATTTTAAGCCAAACATGAAATATGCCGAAAAATCAACGAGCACATTATTTGTAAAACTTCCATTGTATTCCAAAAACGAGTCTGCGTGGCGCAAGCGAATAACCGGGTGTGGAATAATATAGGTTTGGAAAAGATTGATCCCACAACTCAAAATTACTATGCTCCATCATTACAAACATCCTAAATGTCTTAACTTCTGCTGCTGCAAAAGCATTGAGCATAGGGTAATTGCCTTGCATTCTGCGATTTTGCAGGTAAAACATACGTGTAACAGGGTCATAAGCGTTTGCATAAAACTGACTATACCAACGAAAATCAAGACCTATTTGTAATAAGAGTGCATTTTTGAAAAGATTTCCTTGATAAAACAAACTGTTATAGGTTGATACTGCGGGTGTAGGCATTATCTCTTGCTGTACTTGATTGCCCGATGCTTGCAATATAATGCGGTTATTTAGATGAAAATGCCCTAACTTGATATTGTCTTCAATCCACAACTCTGTTTGATTGACAATCGTGTGAAGTTGTTCAGGGTTTGCTCCAAAGCCCATAAACAAAGGGTTAGCAATGGTTGTATTGACAAATTTCAAAGACCAGTTTCCCGTTTTTAAATGACCTGAAAATCCTCCCTCAAATTGCAACACACGCTCCTTGTCAAATTGATTATCCCATTTTACATTGTTAGATGCATAATGCATCATGATATAGTCAGGTGCATGGTTTTGCAACATCAGCCTTGCAAATATGTATTCAAGTGGGAGTTTTTTTCCCTTTTGTGTATGTCGCGCTTGCAATAACGAATAGGAAAGCGCTCCTTTCAAAGCAAAATCTCCTGCATTATAACCTGCAAAATAGGTTTTACCATTCGCTTGCAAAGTCAAACCCGGCAGCAACTTCCACCTGAAACTTGCGTCAGAAAAAATGTTGTTACCCGGATAGAACTTCCCAAAATTCAAATACTGCACCTTTAAGATTTCTGCACCAATACCCGCGTAAAAATGAAATCGACTTGTGTCTGTTATATAGCTTGTAATGCCCAGACTATGAGTTTGTTTGGCAAATGCAGATGAATCATGCGTTTGTGTCGAATCCAGATAAATAGCAGGAAATAGAGTCAAATCTGTGCCTTGTGATTCAAACACATTAAATGTTTTCTCAAATACAGATTGGTGTTTTATTCCCAACAAAGGCTTAAAATACCTTGTGGTGTCAGAGGTTTTGATGTATTTACCCGAAAACCAATAAACCTGTTCAAAAGCATATTCACGGTTTCCAAAATAATTGGAAGAATTATTTAACCTCACTTCCGCACTCTTATTCACTCCTCGCAGCGTGTCAAAATTTCTTTCGTCTATCCAACCTCCATTTTCCTGCATGCGCATTCGATTATAGCTCAAGCTTACTTGTGCATAATAGCGATTGCTTAAGTCCATGTAACGACTTGAGAAACCAAATTGTCTGAGTGAGTTTTTCTGATTTGGATAAAAACCCAGATTATTAATGGTTTGGAAGCGTAACGCCATATTCCACCCCGGTGTGATATTCTGTGTCAGCAATCCGTTGAGGTGTATATATTCTTTTTTAGTCTGAACATATTGCAGTCGCGTAAAAGGGGTAAAAGCCCTCAAATAAGGTGCGTTTTCTTGCTTGTACAAATATCCATCATACAAATGCCAGCCGGAAGCAAAACCTGAAGGTTGCACTCTATTAATCAAATAAGGGATTGCCGGCAAACCTGCATCTCCCAATGATTGTACATTAAAATACTCTTTGAACAGGGGATTATAATTTTGCATACCTTCTATATCCCACACAAGACTATCGTAATTTAAACCGGCACCTTCAACACCTTTATAGGATGCAAAAAAAGGATCGATTTTGGGTGATTCCGAAAACGGCTTTTTCTTCTTCTGTGCCGAGTCTTGACCGGTTTGTGAGTTTGAACCAATACGAACCTGCCCCAAAGCAGAATGAGCAATAAACAAATAATTCAGACTGAGCAAATAAACTAAAACCCGATTTCTTGTCACAGTCTGCAAAAGTAATGA
The DNA here is from genome assembly GCA_023957335.1 of Bacteroidota bacterium. Taxonomy (NCBI): domain Bacteria; kingdom Pseudomonadati; phylum Bacteroidota; species Bacteroidota bacterium. The sequence goes on from JAMLHC010000006.1 coordinate 120,692, forward strand.
TTGATTTATGATTGAAAGATAGAAGCTTAGATTGTTTTCTTTTATCCGGTAAACTTAATCGGAGCAAACTGTCGTTCATAAAAAATATCCAAATTAAGTATTGTAATACTTCTAATAATGAGTACGTTTGCACAAGGATTTTTAACATAATATCATGAAAACATTAGGATTTATAATACTTGCAGCAGCATTGACCGGTTTAGCCTTTGTAGCAATACCTCATAAAAATAAAGTTGAGACCAATATTCAAAACAATAATCTCAAAGAAACTTCCAAAACACAAGGGGTAATATTTCAAAACATCACTTTTAATGAAGCACTCAAAAAAGCTAAAGATGAAAATAAATTAATTTTCATGAATGTATATGCTGTATGGTGTGGGCCATGCAAAATGCTCAAGAACACCACGTTCAAATCTGCTCAGGTGGCGGATCTGCTCAACAAAAACTTCATCAATTTGGATATCGATGCTGAAAAGGGTGAGGGAATAGAGCTTGCAGAAAGATACAATGTTGAAGCACACCCATTGATGTTGTTAATTGACGCCAATGGGAAAGTCGTTAAAAGTATTTTAGGATATAGAAAAGACGCTCAACTGCTAAGTGAAGTAAAAGATTTTGTGAAAAAGTTACAAGTAAATGAATAGATTTTCAAGGAGCGCCCCCCCCTTTTTAATTTCAAATACTCACTATTATTTTGTTGTTGCACTTAAGCCATTATAGCTCAGCTGGTAGAGCAGCTATCTCGTAAGTAGCAGGTCATCGGTTCAAGTCCGATTAATGGCTCTCACAAAAAACATACACAATTTTTTACAAAAACATCTTAATCATACTGATATTAATCCGAATTTCGAATACGAATAGTACATTTGCAAAAATTTTGATACTCCACCCTTGAACCAAGAACCCAATATTAAATTAGAGAATATCAACAGTGAAAGCCTTGCGCACAATGACTTTTTTGAGTATCTCAGAAAAACTGAATACGCACGTTTGGATGAACACAATCATGCCTATTTAGATTATACAGGTGGTGGTGTTTATGCAAAATCACAGATTGAGTCCCATTTTAAATTACTGACTCAAAATATATTAGGCAATCCCCATTCTACCAATCCATCTTCCTTGCTTGCCACGCATTTGGTCGCAGAAGCAAGACAGAAAATATTGGATTACTTTAATGCTAAAGACTATTACTGCATTTTCACCCAAAATGCTTCTAACGCGCTTAAAATCATTGGAGAATGTTATCCTTTCAATACAAAATCTCATTTCATGCTTTTGACCGACAATCATAACTCGGTAAATGGAATCAGAGAGTTTTGTTTATCAAAGGGCGGCAAGGTTACTTACGCACCGATTTATTTTGAAAATCTGCGCATGGATGAAAATTTCGTCCAAAACGAACTTGCAAACAATTCAGGTTTTGAGGACAAACTCTTTGCTTTTCCTGCACAATCAAATGTTTCCGGTGTCAAGCATGATTTGAAATGGATAAAAATTGCACAAGACTTAGGCTGGGACGTTTTACTCGATGCAGCTGCTTTTGTGCCTTCCAACCGCTTAGATTTAACACGTTACCAACCTGACTATGCTTGTGTTTCTTTTTATAAGATTTTTGGATATCCCACAGGCTTAGGATGCTTATTGGTAAGAAAAGATAAATTCGAGAAACTACACAAGCCCTGGTTTGCAGGTGGAACTGTTAGCTTTGTATCTGTAAATGCGCTACACTATTCTCTAATTGGCAATCACGAACGTTTTGAAGACGGAACATTAAACTATCTTGATATACCCGCCATCAAAACCGGCTTAGACTATATTGAAAGCATTGGAATTGACAAGATAAACGAGCGCGTATCCTCTCTACGTGAGTATTTACGTAAACACCTCAGCGAGTTAAAACACAGTAATGGTAAAGAACTCATCCGTATTTCAGAACCTGCCGACCACCTGAATATGGGTGGCACCATGATTCTGAGTTTCTATAATTCAAATGGAGAACGCTATGACTTTGAGGATATTGAAATGCTGGCTAACAAAATCAATATCTCATCACGCTCCGGATGTTTCTGCAACCCCGGTGTTGACGAAACCAATAGCTGTTTGACCGGAGAAGAAATTTCCAAATATTATACTAGCAACAGCACAGGCACATACGATTACAAGGATATGGAACGCTTTTTCGGCAGAATGAGAGGTGCAACGCGCATTTCAGTAGGAATTGCTACTGTCCAAAAAGATTTAGATACATTTATTGCTTTTGCACAAAGCTTGATTGACAAATAAGCTTGTACTCAGAACGTTTTGTGCCGAAAGAGAATAATCCTACTTTTGCACCAAACATGACACAACAGGCAGAATTGACGATTATAGGAGGAGGAATCACAGGATTAGCAACTGCCTACATTGCTGCCAAACAAGGGGTTAAAGTAAAGGTTATCGAAGCAAGCAAAGACTTTGGCGGCTTGCTTAACACTTTTGAAATCGGAGTAAATAGGCTCGAATATTTTTATCACCATTTTTTTACTCATGATGCAGAAATTCATTGGCTTGTAAAAGAACTTGGTATTGAAAGCAAGTTAATTTACAAAAAAACAACCATGGGCACTTTTCGCAACAATCACCTCTACCCTTTTAACGGAGCGATGGATTTGCTCAAATTTAAACCTATAAAGTTTATTGGCAAAATACGTTGGGGGCTTACCAGCTTGTATTTGGGGAAAATTGCCAAATGGCAAAATTATGAAAACGTAACTGCACTTGAATGGTTTTATGAAAATGCGGGAGAATCAGCTACGAACAGTATTTGGAAGCCCATGCTCGACATTAAGTTTGGACCCTATGCAGATAAAATTCCTCTCTCATGGATGATTGGCAGACTCAGACAAAGACTCAATTCAAGAAAATCAGGAGATGAACGACTCGGCTATCTTCAAGGAGGGCTGGACACCTTGCTACAAGCACTCTTAGCAAAGCTCAACACATTGGGAGTAGAACTCATCAATGAGGCACCGGCTACCGCAATCAACATGAATCCTGATGACAGTATTCGCTCGGTTGTTACAAACAAAGGCACTTTTGAAGGTGGAAAATTTCTATTTACGATTCCCGGCAGTATTGTTGGCAAACTCCTGCCTCCGTTTAGCGCAACCAAAGATAAACTCGATGCAGTCAACTATTTTGGTGCAGTATGCGTGATTTTAGAAACGCCCGAAAAAATCAGTAACACTTATTGGATAAATGTTGCTGACCCCGGTTTTGATTTTGGAGGAATTATTGAACATACAAACTTCATAGAACCGGAGCACTATCAAGGCAAACACATTACATATCTGTCAAGATATTTTGATTTAAATGATTCGCTTTTTCATGCTACCGATGAACAGATTAGCGGAAAAATGATACCTCAACTCAAACTTATATTTCCAAAATTTGACTTGGACTCCATTCAACAAGTGCGTGTTTTCAGAACCTCATTTGCAGCAACAGTTTGTGATTTAAATTTTTCACAAAAAATCATAGACTGCGAAACGGAATTTGCCAATTTATATATTGCCAATATGGCACATATCTACCCCGATGAAAGGAGCGTAAACAATAGCATCCGCGTGGCTGCTGAAGCTTGCAGAGTAATGGGCTACAACTCTGTTAAAGTACCCGAAGGTTCCTCTCTTTCAGGCAAAATCGGTTTTGGCGAAAATCAATAATAAGGACACACTTCCAAAACTGTTATGACACTTATTTCATTTCAATTATGCTCTGATTTTCTCTGTTAATTTATCTGTTTATCACCATTTTACTTTTAATTCGCACTCGCCATGATATCCATTGTAATTCCGATTTTCAACGAAGAACAAATTCTTCAACAGCTCTATGACCGCCTTGTTGGCGCAGCTCCATTATGGAAAGAGGATTATGAAATTATTTTAGTAGATGATGGTTCGCGAGATAATTCAATAGAAATAATGCGCGGGTTTGTTGCCCAAAACTCACATTTCAAGGTATTAAAACTAAGTCGAAACTTTGGACATCAACCTGCAATTACAGCAGGTATCAAGAAAGCCAAAGGAGATGCTGTGATAGTTATGGATGGCGATTTGCAAGACCCTCCGGAAGAGCTTCCTCGATTTTTGGATAAATGGAGAGAAGGCTATCATGTTGTGTATGCCATTAGAACTAAGCGCAAAGAAGGATTGTTTAAACGAATTGCTTACAAAACCTTTTACAGACTGCTTGCCAGAATCAGTGATATAGATATTCCAATCGACTCAGGTGATTTTAGTGTGATGGACAGAAAAGTTGTCAATGCATTAAACATCGAAATGCCGGAGAATATTCGATACGTGCGTGGTCTGAGAGCCTATGCGGGGTTCAAACAAATCGGAGTAGCTTATGAACGAGCTGAAAGAGCCGGTGGCGAGGTCAAATTCACTTTCAGAAAACTTGTCAAACTTGCTATTGACGGAATCTTTGACTTTTCAACTTTCCCGTTGAGATTGGCTACTTACTTCGGACTTATCATTTCTATACCTTCTTTTCTGCTTGGTGTTTTCTTTATTGTTCATCGTATGCTCAATTTCAAAATATTTGGCTATTCACCACAAGACACACCCGGTATGGCAACGCTTGCAGTAGCAATGTTCTTTTTGGGGGGTGTGCTATTAGTCATTTTGGGCGTTATTGGAGAATATATCGGTAGGATTTACATTGAGGTCAAAAAACGACCTTTTTACCTGATAGAAGAAGAAATTGTGAATGAAGGGAAAAAACAGGTTTAAATTTAATCACGACTCCCCTACTTCCGCACTCATCCCTCAAGGTACAGAAGCTCTTTTTTTATCCCAAATATTTACCGAATTTTGGAAACTCAATTTTCAACTAAACTTAATGCGATTTTATTTACATGTTGCCCTTGTCTTGGGTATTTTATTAACAGCCTCCAATCGTTTGGAAGCCCAAAAGAAAAAAGATATTATTTATGAAAATGCTACTATCGGATTATCCATAGTGCCTTCACTTCATGGTGGTTTCCTTGCGATGAAAGGAACTTCTAAAGAACTGAAAGATTCATTGCGTAAAGCAGACCAACTTAAAAGTGTTCTTGATTTTGGGGCACAGTTTAGATTTAATACAGGAAAGGACTGGATTGTAACCACCGGTATTTACTACAGCAACAAAGGATTGAGAAGAGTTAAAGAACCAATCAATCTCTTGGATGTCATTCACGACAACATGCCTCCGGACAAAGTAAAGATTAGTGATGATATGCAAGGTTTTACAAGACAGATTTATTACAATATCAATTACCACTTCTTAGAGATTCCGGTGCTATTCGGAAAGGACTTTACCCCTAAGAGAATGAAAAATGAAGAGTTGCGTTTCTCTTGGTACTTTGGCGGTTCTCTTGAAGGATTACTAAAACACGACATGAAAATCGAGTTCAGAGGCTTTGAGCCTTATGGAATGAAAGAATACACGCTCAACAAAAATGAGACCGAGCTAAAACCTTTGATTGTAAACGCTTCTGTAATTATTGGAGCGAGAGTTGATGTTGATTTATATCCCAAAATGCGGCTCTATTTTCAACCTAATATCAGAAAGCAAGTCATTTTTGCCAGTTACGGCATAGAAAAGCACCACCTTTATACTTTGAGTGCTGAAATAGGTATCAACTATGCGGTGAGCACAAACAGAAAAAACAAAACATTATGAGGGCACTTGTCCAACGAGTTTCTGAAGCATCTGTTGTGGCAGATGGCAAAACTTCGGGCTCCATACGACAAGGATTGTTACTATTTATTGGGATTGAAGCAGAAGACACGCTGGATGACATTCGCTATCTTGTCTCCAAGATTACTCAACTGCGCATTTTTACCGATTTGGAAAACAACATGAATCTTTCTATTCAGAACATCAACGGAAGTTTGCTTGTTGTGAGTCAGTTTACGCTGCACGCATTGACCAAGAAGGGAAACAGACCTTCATTTATAAAAGCTGCTCCTGCGCTTGTTTCTCAACCTTTATTTGATACCTTTGTCAAAGAGTTGAAGGAATTTTCAGGCTTGGAAGTGCAAACCGGAATCTTTGGAGCAGATATGAAAGTACACCTGATTAATGATGGACCTGTAACAATTTGGTTGGACAGTAAGAACAAAGAGTAAAGAATATGGACAAAAACCTATTAGACAGCAATTCATTATTTGATTTAGCAGTTAAGTATGTTAACCAAACCCAATGCAATCTCTTTATTACCGGACGTGCTGGAACGGGCAAAACAACTTTCCTGCATTATATTGTCAAAAACTCACTCAAAAAAAGTGTCATAGTCGCTCCTACCGGTGTGGCAGCTATCAATGCCGGTGGCGTTACCATCCATTCACTCTTCCAACTTCCTTTCGGACTTTTTTTGCCTGACAGCACATTGTCTAATACTCATTCTGCAATCACCGTCAACAACCGTTATTCTTTGATGCAGCATACAAGAATGGGAAGCAGCAAACGCAAGTTGCTGCAAGAAATGGAACTGCTTATTATTGATGAAGTGTCCATGGTCAAAGCCGACACTTTTGACGCCATAGATACGGTATTGAGAAATATACGCAGAAGACCCAATGAACCATTTGGAGGAGTGCAACTTTTATGTATTGGTGACTTGTTTCAATTACCGCCTGTGGTGAAAGACGATGAATGGCGTTTGATGAGCGAATATTATAAAAGTCCATTCTTTTTTGATGCACAGGTAGCAAAAGAAATGCACTTGATTCAAATAGAATTTGAGAAGGTTTATCGCCAAAGCAATCGCTCTTATATAGGCTTGCTCAACAGAATCAGAGAAAATCGCGCAGAATACGAAGACTTAGATGATTTGAATCAAAATCATTACAAACCGGATTTTGTTCCAAACGATGGTGAGAATTATATAACCTTATGTTCACACAATGCTGCAGCCGATGATATTAACCGCAAACAACTTGCGTCATTAAACTCTCGTGAACATTTTTACGAAGCCGAAATTTCCGATGACTTTGCAGAGAACCTGTTTCCGGCTCCTCGAATTTTGACACTCAAAGAAGGTGCGCAAATCATGTTTATCAAGAACGACAGTGGCAATGACCGCAAATTCTATAACGGTAAACTTGCTGTGATAGAACGTATTAGCAGCGGAGAGATTTGGGTCAAATTTGAAAATGAATCGGAACTGTTTCAAATACCAAAATTAGAATGGGAAAATATCCGCTATAACTTTAATGAAAAAACACATAAAATAGAAGAGAAAAAGCTGGGTTCTTTCAAACAATACCCCATCAAACTCGCTTGGGCTGTAACCATTCACAAAAGTCAAGGCTTAACATTTGAGCGCGCAATCGTGGATGCAGGGCGTTCTTTTTCTGAAGGGCAAGTGTATGTAGCCCTAAGTCGTTTAAGTTCCCCCGAAGGTTTGGTGTTAAAAACACCTATTGAGCCGCGCAGTGTCAGAAGCAGTCTGCAAGTGGTTGAATTTATGGAAGACATTACTTCCGAAGACGAACTTGAAGAGCAGCTTCCAAATTGGCAAAGGGAATACTTACATCATATTCTGCTCAACAACTTTAGTTTGACAAAACTTGAAGAAGATTTTACTCAATTTCGTAATATATTAAATGAAATAACGGTTCCAGACAGGGTTTTGACAGACAGAAATGCACGTAAGTGGCTTGCTATCATTGCTGACATGAACAAAGTAGCAGAGAAATTTATTGTCAGTTTACGCAACTCTATTCTACCCAATGCCGACAAAGACGGCTATCAACTCTTGGCACAAAGAGTAGAGTCTGCAATGACTTATTTTATAAAGGAAATTGACGAAAAAATACTGTTTTCTATAGCCAAATACAGAGCAGATATCAGACACGAAAAAGTATCTAAAAAATTCAACACCCTAATCAGCACGCTCTCAGATGAAGTCGAGCTCAAAAAAGCACTGTTCAAATCCACAAATGCGTTGATACAAGGGCTCATGAGAGCAGGTAATATCTCTCAGCTTTTGGATGAATATTACAACGGGGTCATTAACTCCGTACAAACTATCAAGGAAGAAGCAGTACCGATGAAAGTAAAAAAAGCCGAAAAAGGCGACAGCAATCGCGCTACACTTATTTTATTCAAAGATGGTAAAACATTAGAAGATATTATGGAAACAAGGTCTTTGGCTAAATCAACCATAGAAGGGCACTTGGCATCTTTTGTTCTGACAGGCGAAATATCTCCTTTTGAGTTAATGGATAAAGACAGAGTGCAGGAGTTGCTTGCTGCCATCAAAGGCAACCCCGACAAATCAATAGGTGAAATCAGGCAGATGCAAGGCGAATCGTGTAGTTTTAGCGAACTTCGCATTGTACAAAACTATTGGAAATACTTGCTAAACCTCAAAGCACAATCCAAAAATTAAATTTTCTCCCTATTTTAGGATAAATCCAAAACGCGTTTAGTCAAAATCTTGCAATTTTATCCTTTATTACATGGGCGCAATGACTATTTTTGCACTTCATGACTCCAAACATTCCGGGCATCGCTCATGGCGACAGTTCAAATTTCTTTTTGCTTGCAGGACCTTGCGCAGCCGAAAGTCGCGAACTGATGATGCAAGTAGCTGAACAGCTTGTCAAAGTAACAGACAAACTCAAAATTCCTTATATATTTAAGGCATCCTACAAAAAAGCCAACCGCACACGCTTGGACTCTTTTACAGGCGTGGGTGATGAAAAAGCACTCCAATGGCTGGCTGATGTCCGCAAAGAATTTGGCATTCCTGTGGTTACTGATATCCATTCAGATCTTGAGGCAGAGATGGCGGCTGAATATGCAGATGTGCTGCAAATCCCTGCATTTTTGTTCAGGCAAACCGAATTGCTTGTAGCAGCAGCCAAAACAGGCAAATTTATCAATATCAAAAAAGGTCAATTTGCAGGTCCCAACGCCATGCAACATGCGGCTCAGAAAGTCAAAGACTGCGGCAACTCTCATATTATGCTCACAGAACGCGGCACATTCTTTGGTTATTCAGACCTCGTAGTGGATTTCAGAAGCATACCTGCAATGCAAGCGTTTGGCAGTCCGGTTGTAATGGATGTAACCCATTCATTGCAACAACCCAACACGAGTTCGGGCGTAACGGGCGGTTTGCCACATTTAATCGGAAAAATGGGAAATGCGGCTATTGCTATGGGAGTGGACGGTATTTTTATGGAAACCCACCCTGAACCGAGCAAAGCACTCTCTGACGGAGCCAATATGTTACCCTTGGCACAAGTTGAAGAGAAACTCACCCAATGGACAAGAATTCGCGAGACTATTTTGAAATGATTAAAGCAGAAGGCATACAAAAAAATTTCGGACGTTTGCAGGTACTCAAAGGTATAGACCTTGAGATTGGCAAAGGAGAGATTGTTACCATTGTAGGGGATTCGGGTGCAGGCAAAACCACCTTACTGCACATTTTAGGAACATTGGACAAACCAGACTCCGGACGATTGGAAATCAATGGAAATCGAATTGACACTTTGCGTTCTAACGCTTTGTCAAAATTCAGAAACAAAAACATAGGCTTTGTATTTCAGTTTCACCATTTATTGCCTGAGTTTACTGCTCTCGAAAACGTATGTATTCCGGCTTGGATAGCCAAAGAGAATAAAAAAAGTGCCATGCAAAGAGCCAAAGAATTATTGGACTTGCTAAAACTCTCCGAACGCTTTGAACACAAGCCTTCGCAACTGTCGGGGGGAGAGCAACAAAGAGTAGCAGTAGCAAGGGCTTTAATCAATAATCCGGCAGTAATTTTTGCAGATGAGCCGAGCGGAAATTTAGACTCAAAAAATGCTGAAGATCTGCACAAATTGTTTTTTGATTTAAGACAAAGCTACAATCAAACCTTTGTGATTGTTACCCACAACAAGGAATTGGCTAACCAAAGCGACCGAACATTGACCATCAAAGACGGATTAATTTTATAAGAAAAATGAGAAAAATCGCAAATACAATGCACAAAAAACTCTTTTTAGTTTGGGTTGCAATCTTCTTTCCCCTACTGCAATCATGTGCGCAACCACCGGAAACCCCTCTCACTTATGCACAAAGATTGATACAAGACAAACAATACTTCACTGCATTTGAATTTCTTGACAGCCTTGACCCCGGCAACAAAAACCCCGATATTTTCCTTGCCAAACAAGACATTGCCATTAAGTATCACATTGCCACTGTGATGCACCAAATGTTTGCTTTTGAAAACCTTAATAAAAATCAAAATATTCTGCAAATGCGCAAACAACAAGGCAATTTCCAGATGAAGAACTTCCCTGTTCAAGCAATTTTTGACACATTAATACAACAAAATCCTGAGCGTTATGATTTGTACAACGGAGCTGCCGAGTTTTATTACGAAATTATGAAAAACTATCCTGAAGGCTGGATCATGAAAAAGAATGAAATTGTAAAAAAGATAGAAAAATACGCCCCTGTTGCCGTTAAGAACAAAGTGGCATCTGCCAAGACCTATTATGTAATGGCATATTTGTATTCGCAGAAAGAGGATTACAACCAAGCAATGACCTATTATGCCATCACCTTGGACAAAGACCCTGCATTTGCTGATGCCTATTATAATTTAGCACTTACTCAAATGTATCGCAAAGAGTTTTTGGCTGCCTTGTCTGCCGTACAATCTGCCATGGATTTATATACCGACAGTATTTCTCAATCCGAATCTAACCGCCTTGCCGGCTATATCTGCGAAGAACTTTCGGACGATGTGCAAGCCTACAAATATTTCCTCCAAGCATGGAATCTCAACCCTAAGAACCTTGACAATATCCACGCACTCACTGACATTTCTATCAGACTCAAAAAATCAGAATACAAGAAATACACCCTGATTTATTTTGAAACAGAACCCGAAAATGCAGCAGTTTATGGTGGGTTAATTGAAATCTATGCCCAATACAACAAAGCCAAAGAATTGATTTCATTCTTTGAGGAACAAATGCCCAAATACACGAGCAACAGCAAAGTGCTGGCTAATCTTTACTATTTCACAGCCGGATTAATCTACAAAACTGATAAAGACAAAGCGGCTCAATATCTAAAAGAAGCCAAAACACAATTCAAGAAATTTTTGCCTGAAAAAGATGAAATTTTCACCCTCATTGATGACAAGTTAGAAGAACTCAAAAGATAGATGCCCTCCACAACTGTACCCATATTACAATCTAACATTATCGTCTTCTTTGATGGCGTTTGTAATCTGTGCAATAGCGCTGTACAGTTCATCATTAAACGCGACAAAAAAAATATCTTTCTTTTTTCGGCACTCCAATCACAGGCTACAGAACAACTTTTACAACAACAAGGAATTAAGTTAAACAATACAAAGCAACCGGAATCTATCATTGTGCTGACCAATGGCAAATGTTATGACAAAAGTTCGGCTGCTCTTATCATAGCCAAACATCTGGGCTTATTTTGGTCTTTAATGCAAGTTTTTTGGATAATTCCCAAACCGCTTAGAGACGCAGTTTATATGTTTATTTCCAGAAACCGATACAAATGGTTTGGCAAACAAGAAAGCTGCATGATTCCCACCCCTGAACTCAAAGCAAAATTTATTGCATGAACCTGATTACCAGCAAAGACAATCCATTGTTCAAGAAGATTCTCAAACTTGATAAGTCAAGAGAGCGTAGAGAAAGTGGGTTGTTTGTAATAGAAGGAAAGAAAGAACTGTTAATGGCAGTTGCAAACGGATATGTGATTACAGATGTAGTGTTAGCAGAAACCACAGTACTTACAGAATCCGAGCAAAAACAATTAGCTAACATTCCCAATCAACAAAGGTTCAGCAATTCACTTTTCAGTAAATTAACCTACCGCAATGAGCTATCATCTTGCTTGGCAATAGCCAAAATACCCCATCATGATTTAGACAAAATTAAACTATCCAAAAACGCACTTGTGATAGTGCTCGAAAGCGTTGAAAAACCAGGAAATTTGGGCGCTATCCTTCGCACTGCCGATGCTTGTGCTGCAGACGCTGTCATTGTTTGTGAAGAGAAATCAGATTTTTACAATCCTAATGTAATTCGCTCCAGCGTAGGAACAATATTCTCTGTAAACAAAGCTTCAGCAGACAAAGAACAAGTCCGCAAGTGGATGAAAGATAAGCATCTCCACGTGTTTACTACTTTTATTGAAAATGCCCTACCCTATCATCAGGCTGACTTCTACTCATCTTGCGCCATCGTATTAGGCACAGAAGCAACGGGACTAACCGATTTCTGGCGACACAAGGACTATCAAAACATTGTGGTTCCAATGCAAGGGCAAAACGACTCACTGAACGTGTCTGTGGCAGCCGCCATTATGATGTTTGAAGCAAGAAAACAAAAAGGATAGCTTATTGCTTAATAATTTTCTCTCTGACTATTCTGTCAGAGCCTAAACCATTGGATAACTCTATGTAGTAAACCCCGTTAGGCAAATTGCTTATGTCAATCTGTTGAGACTGTTTACTCTCTGCCACAATATGAGTGGTAGCTAAAGAAAAAATCTTTATATCAGGTTGCACCATTCCGGAAATATACACGATACCATTAGAGGGATTAGGATAAATAAGTACATTATCATCAGTACCTTCCCAATAGTATTTCTGAACCTCGCTGTATTGATACACACCATCTATATCGACTTGTTTTAATCTATATAAATTATATCCGGGCAGAGGTTGATTATCAATAAACTCATAAGAATGATTCTCATAGCTGTTTCCTGCTCCCTGCTTACTTCCGATGGTATTCCAAAACACCCCGTCTGTACTTTTTTGTACTTCAAAGTGGCTGTTATTGTTTTCGGTAGCAGTCGTCCAATGATACACAATGCTGTTTGTAGTAGCAGTAAGAGTTTGGTTAACATAGCTTACAGGCAAAGGAACCGTAAGTGCGCCAAAAGGCAGAAACCAAAAAGAATTCTGACGGTCTGTAGCGTTGGCGCTACGTGTACCAATGACACCTGCTCGTATATCAAAATTTTGAACATTGACAAAGTTCATCTGTACTTGTGCCGCATGAATAGAAGAATCAATGTTATTGTAAACAGGATACCCGCTCACATTCACTATCCAATTGCCAATCATACCGGAAGTTACTGCTGAACCAGTTATCCCATAAGGCATTGAAGGAGCAGACACCCAAACTGTTTCTTTAAAAGCATTTGTTCCGGTAGAATTTCCGCTTCCATCTATATCAAGAATGGTCATAGCCAAACAAGGGAAAGTGTAGGGATTATTATTGAAACTATTTGCCCCTGCTCCGTTGCGGGATGCAAACTCTACTTTAAATTCAGCCCAAGCGGTGTCGGTAGCAGAGGTTGACCTGGGCACTGTAACGACAGGTTGCCAAGATGCAGCATAGCCACCGGCAGTATAATCCCAATTGCCGACAGTAACTGCAGAACTAGAACGTGCAATCCAAGTTATTCTCATAAAAATATCAGGTGAAGTTCCTATTTGTATTGTTTTAGAACGAGTGCCACCGGTCGTTTGACCACCCGAAGAAGTCCAACTCGCATTAGAACCGGGATTTGAAATTACAACATTGTGAACCGGATAAACACATTGTGCATTTACATCCGAAAAATTCAATAAAAATCCTATTGCAAAAAATTGAACTACATTTAAAATTGATTTTTTCATTTCCTTGCTGCTTTTTGTTTTAAAACACCTTGATAACATACGCTAACGCAATGCGCGAATTCTATACCATATAACACGTTCACACTTTTTTTCATCCATTAATTTCATCATTCATCTATAAGATTGCGAGAACCGTTCTTTATCCTAAATCTACTCATGCAAAAAATAAATAAGCGGCAAATCTAAATAGTAACATTTTGTCTGTGCACAAAGGCAATATGGCAGAGATGGCAGTTTTGTCATATTCCCTTCACTTATCAGACAACAAAAACATAACTGTACTTTTAACCTGATTCAGAGTGTGTATGTTGAACATTCATACTCAAAATCACTTTAAACAGTGCAAATTTTGCATAAAAATTATCTAAGACAACAACCATGCAAACCCTCGCCAATCAAGGCTTTCAACAAGAACTAAAAAACTTGCATTGAAAAGGTATTTGGTTTAGTATTGCAGGTGGTTGGGAATAGGGAGATAGTGTATTTGACAACGGTGCAAACATTTAGCAGAATAACAAACAACAGACTAAATGCAAACTTACAAATAACACATTGGGTTTTATCCGACACGCAAGGCAACCTTTCAAAAAAAACAAATGAGCCACTTTTTAGAATACGCTTTTACAAAATGTTAAATAACAAGAAGAAAGTAAAACAACCATGTCATTAAACATACAGCATTTAGAAAACGAAATTATAGACCAATACCTCTATGACGAGAACCCAACAAGACCTTGGATAATAGGTTTTAGTGGTGGAAAGGATTCCACAATGCTTTTACAAGTCGTTTGGAATGCACTTAAAAAAATTGAAAAGTTGTATTAAATAAAATAAATCATACGAGCGTGCAAGAGCTTTTACAGAAATATCTCAAAGCATTTAAAAAGCTAAGAATAGACAGGGCTCATGGCGTTGCTCCACACAAACCTATTTTGCTGATATCTGTATTACAAACTTTTCAAAACGGAATTAACAACAACCAAAGAATTTACATCACTCCTGAGTTAGTAGCTCTTTTCAAATCAAATTGGAATTCTCTTGGTACTTCAAATCACGATTGCAGATTTGCCTTACCCTTCTATCATTTAACCAGCGATAAATTTTGGAAACTTATTCCAAATCCAGGCTTTGAAAATATTCTTCTACTATCAGCATCCATGCGAAGTTTTTCCAACCTAAACGCTGCCGTTAATTGTGCAGTAATAGATGAAGAATTACATGAATTGATAATAGACAAGAAGTGTAATGAAATTTTGATGCAGTTTTTATTGGACGATTATTTCCCAAATAGTAAAGGTAATTTCAATAATTCAACTGGTTGTCAACAAAATTTATTTGATGACATAGAAAATAAAATCCTCAAAGAACCACCAGAAGAGTATCGCCAGGAAATCAAAAAACTGCTTGAACAAAAAGACGATGAAGAAATTTTCCTTCGAGGAAGTTTATTCAAGAGAGAGATTCCAAAAATTTACAACAATACTTGTTGCGTATCAGGGATGAAGATTGATGCAACAATAAATGTATCCATGATTGATGCCTGCCACATTGTGCCCTTTAGTATAAGCTATGATGATTCTGTAACGAATGGCATTGCTTTATGCCCGAATTTACACAGGGCTTTTGATAGAGGATTGATTGCCATTGATGACGATTATCGGGTGGTTGTTTCAAAAAGTTTTAAAGAAGTTGAAACGAGCTATAACATAAGGGCGTTTGAGGGGAAAGAAATACAGTTGCCGAGAATGAAAAGTTATTATCCTTTGAGCGAGAATTTTGGATGGCATAGGAAAAATGTGTTTAAATGAACTCAATAGCATTCATTGATACGGAAGTTGAGCCAAAGAGCCGAAAGATTCTTGACATCGGAAGTGTCAAGGGTGATGGAAGTTCTTTTCATAAAACTTCGGTTGCTGAATTCATATTGTTTCTGAACGGAACACAATTCATTTGCGGACACAACATTTTCAACCACGACATAAAATATATCGGCAAAGCACTCAATGATGCGGGAGTAAATTCTGCAAACATCATTGACACTTTATTTCTCTCTCCCCTGATATTTCCGACAAAGCCATATCATGCTTTGTTGAAAGATGACAAACTTCAATCAGAGGATTCTAACAATCCTTTGAATGATTCTATTAAAGCAAGAGATTTGTTCAATGACGAAGTTGCCGCCTTCAGGCAAACAGACGAAACACTGAAACAGATTTTCTATTTGCTTTTGAAAGACAAAAAGGAGTTCCACTCCTTTTTCCGTTTCATTGCATACACGGGAGTAAGCACAGAAATTGAACAACTGATTCGCCAAAAATTTAAAAATGAAATTTGCGAACAAGCTGACTTGAAGAAAATAATTTCCGAATACCCGATTGAACTTGCATACTGTTTATCGCTTGTAGATTCTTTCATTCAACACAAGAAAATACATTCCATCACACCGCCTTGGGTGCTGAAAAATTATCCTGAAGTTGAACGGATAATGTTTCGCTTGCGAAACAAACCTTGTGTAAGCGGTTGCGTGTATTGCGACAACGCATTAAACATTCACAAGGGATTGAAACGACTTTTCGGTTTTGATTCATTCAGAACCTACGGAGGTGAACCACTGCAAGAGAAAGCAGTCAAAGCAGCCGTTGACAACAAATCCATTCTTGCAGTTTTCCCGACAGGCGGAGGCAAGTCAATCACTTTTCAAGTTCCTTCATTGATGAGTGGAGAATGTTCAAAGGGTTTGACAGTTGTGATTTCTCCTTTGCAATCATTAATGAAAGACCAAGTTGACAATCTTGAAAAAGTTGGAATCACAGATGCGGTTACAATAAATGGTTTGCTTGACCCGATTGAAAGAGCAAAATCTTTTGAACGAGTTGAGGATGGTTCTGCTTCTATTCTTTACATCTCGCCTGAATCACTTCGTTCACGGACAATTGAGAGATTGATTTTGGGAAGAAAGATTGTTCGCTTTGTTATTGACGAAGCACATTGCTTTTCTTCGTGGGGACAGGATTTCCGTGTTGACTATTTATACATAGGTGATTTCATCAAGCAAATTCAGGAAAAGAAAAATCTTGAAGACGGAATTCCAGTTTCATGTTTCACAGCAACAGCTAAGCAAAAGGTTATTGAAGATATTCGGGACTACTTCAAAGAAAAACTTTCGCTTGACCTTGAACTGTTCACTTCAAAAGCATCAAGAACAAATCTTCAATACAAAGTTTTTGAAAAAGGAGACGAGGAAACAAAGTATCAGCAAGCAAGAGACCTGATTGTGGAAAAAAATTGCCCGACTATCATTTATGTTTCAAGAACACGAAAAGCCGATTTATTGGCAGAAAGGTTGTCCAAAGACGGTTTTAGTGCAAGACCTTATCACGGCAAAATGGATAAGCAGGAAAAATCTGAAAACCAAGATTTGTTTATCAATGGAGATACACAAATAATGGTGGCGACTTCTGCTTTCGGAATGGGAGTTGACAAGAAAGATGTTGGAATGGTGATTCACTATGAAATTTCCGATTCACTTGAAAACTATATTCAGGAAGCAGGAAGAGCTGGACGAGATGAAAATATAACAGCTGATTGCTTTGTGTTGTTTAACGAAGAAGATTTAAGCAAACACTTTATTCTTCTAAATCAAACTAAACTTTCAATTAAAGAAATTCAACAAATTTGGAAAGCAATAAAAGAGATTACAAAGTTCCGTTCAACAGTTTCAAACTCCGCTTTGGAGATTGCACGGAAAGCAGGTTGGGATGATAATGTTGTAGAGATTGAAACAAGAGTAACGACAGCGATTGCCGCTTTAGAAGATGCTGGTTATTTGAAGCGAGGACAAAACATGCCGAGAGTTTTCGCTAATAGTATTCTTTCAAAGAATGCACAAGAAGCCATTGACAAAATTAATGGTTCGGAACGATTTGAGGAAAAGCAAAAAGAAAAAGGAATCCGAATTATCAAGAAACTTTTTTCAAGTAAGAGCAGAAAGCAAGCAAACGATGAAGCAGCCGAATCAAGAATTGATTACATCAGCGACCATTTGGGAATTGTAAAAGAAGAAGTGATAAACATTGTGAATCTTCTTCGTGAGGAAAAGATTTTGGCTGATGCAAAGGACTTGACCGCTTTTATTAAGAAAGGAGAAAATAGAAACCGTTCTCTCAACATAGTTGAAACATTCAGTAAGATTGAAAATTTCTTGCTTCCAGTTTTTAAGGAACAGGAAAAGACATTTCACATCAAGGAACTTAACGAAGAAGCAGAGGCAAACGGTTGTGAAGATGTAAATACAAACAAGCTGAAAACCATTATCAACTTTTGGGCAATCAAGAATTGGATTAAGAGACAGAATCTTGAATACTCAAAAAATAATGTTGTGGTTCTTTGCCTGCATCCAAAAGAAACGCTGAGAGAAAAATTGGATAAGCGGCATGAGTTGGCAAAGTTCATAGTTGAACATCTCTATGAGAAAAGTAAACTGAATGTTTCAGAAGATGATAAAGACAAAGAGGAAGTATTGGTTGAGTTTTCAGTTCACGAATTGAAAGAGGAGTTTGAAAGGAAGCCGAAGTTGTTTGAAATAAAAATTACTCTTGACGATGTAGAAGACACTCTTTTCTACTTGTCAAGGATTGATGCCATAAAAATTGAAGGAGGATTTCTTGTTGTCTATAACAAACTGACCATTGAAAGAGTTGAGCAAGATAATTACAAAAAATACACAAAAGAAGATTATCGGAAGCTAAATCAGTTTTACGAAAACAAGGTTCAGCAAATTCATATTGTTGGCGAATATGCCAAGAAAATGATTGATAACTACAAGGACGCATTACAATTTGTGGAGGATTATTTTCAATTAAACTACTGTTCGTTTCTTAAAAAGTATTTCCCTGGAAGCAAAGTTGATACTCTAAAACTCAAAATGACTCCGGGAAAATTCAAACAACTTTTTGGAGATCTTTCTCCAACGCAGTTGAAAATTATAAACGACAATGAATCTAAAAACATTGTCGTAGCAGCTGGACCTGGAAGCGGTAAAACAAGAGTGTTGGTTCATAAATTGGCTTCATTGCTTTTGATGGAAGATGTAAAACATGAGCAGTTGCTCATGGTAACTTTCTCAAGGGCAGCAGCAACTGAATTTAAGAAGCGTTTGTTAAAGTTAATTGGCAATGTAGCAAACTACATTGAGATAAAAACCTTTCACTCCTACTGCTTTGATTTGTTAGGTAAGGTTGGAAGTTTGGAAAAGTCCAATGTGATTTTGAAAAAGACGATTGAAAAAATTAAAAACAAGGAAGTTGAAGCAAACCGAATTACCAAAACTGTTTTAGTGATTGATGAAGCACAAGACATGGATGAAGATGAATACAATCTGATAAACGCCTTGATGGAACAGAACGAAGAAATGAGAGTGATTGCAGTTGGTGATGATGACCAGAACATTTATGAATTCAGAGGAGCAAGTGCAAAATATCTTGAACATTTTATTCACGTGAGCAAAGCAGTCAAGCATGAATTGGTTGAGAACTACAGAAGCAAAAACAATCTTGTTGAATTCACGAATCAGTTTGTAAAAAGAATTCGTCATCGCTTAAAAGACACTCCAATCATTCCGAAGCAAGCCGACAACGGAAAAATAAAATTGGTTCGTTATCAAAGCGGCAATCTCATTACTCCGATTGTGCATGACATACTCACAACTGGACTTACAGGAACTACATGTGTGCTAACAAAGACGAATGAAGAAGCACTCCAAATCACTGGGCTCCTTTTAAAACATGACATGCAAGCGAAGTTGATTCAAACCAATGATGGTTTCAGTTTGTATAATCTTTCCGAAGTCAGATTCTTTTTAAGCCAATTGAATTTGGCTGACGATGTTTTCATAATCAGCGATGATGTTTGGGCAAATGCGAAGCGGGAATTGATAGACAAGTTTAGGAACAGCACCAAATTGGAAGTATGCAACAACATCATCAAAGATTTTGAAGCGACCAACCCAAAGAAGAAATACAAATCTGATTTGGAAGTTTTCATTCGTGAATCCAAGTTGGAAGATTTCTTCAATGAGAACGGAGAAACAATTTTTGTTTCAACCATTCACAAAGCAAAAGGGAAAGAGTTTGACAATGTTTTCCTGATGCTAGAAAACTTCAATCCTGCAACTGACGAAGCTAAACGGCTCTTGTATGTTGCAATGACAAGAGCAAAGCAGAATTTGACCGTTCACATTAATTCAAATTTCCTTGATAATCTCTCGGTAGAAAATATAGAGCGAATTGACGATAGAGAAATTTATTTACCGCCAAACGAAATAGCAATGCACTTGACATATACAGATGTTTGGCTTGATTACTTCATTAACAAACAACATTTAATTTCTCAACTAACAAGTGGAGATACTTTGACTTTGAACGGAGAAGAATGTTTGAATTTAAAAGGACAATCAGTTTTGAAATTCTCACAGAAGTTTGTAAGCCAAATTGAAAGTAAGAAAGCGGAAAACTATTGCTTGAAGAGTGCAAAAGTAAATTTCATTGTTTACTGGAAAAAAGAAGACACCGAACAGGAAGTAAAAATAATTTTACCAGAGCTTTATTTTGAAAGAAAAAGCAAGGAATGAAAAGCCCATTCACAATCAATAAAACACGCTTGCAAGCCACTCAAAGCCAACGCCTGAACCAAAGCTCGCAAGAGTGTATTTTTTGTCCAAGCCGAGCAAGGTAGTAGAATAGTGACAGCCGTCAACAAACGGTTTGGACGCAAGCAGGGTATTCCCAAAATCTGCATAATCCTAAACTCAAAGTCGGTATTTCAATTAAGGTACAATAGGTATAAATACCTACTTCAGCATATTGGGAGATATCTTAAATTTGTTTCGAATTAAAAGAAATAGAAAAAAGATGAAACTAAAAGCAATACTTATTGCAGCTTGTTTATTAAGCTCTTCCCTATCAAATTACGCTCAAGACTTAATACCTTTTAGAAGCGGGCATTTGTGGGGATTTTGCACACCCGATAAAGAAGTTGTTATTCCTCCTATCTATGAATATGTAACTAACTTTCAAGACGGTTTAGCTGCTGTTTCCAAAGGATGTTTTGATTGTTATGACCAATACGATGGAAAATGGGGATTCATTAACGAAAAAGGAGAAACCGTCATTCCCTTTCAATATTATCATGCTTACCCTTTTTATAAAGGTTACACATGGGTAAGATTAGATGGTTACATGGACTTTTGGGCTAAAATTAATAAGAAAGGAGAGTTATTAGACTCTACCGATTCTGAACCTTACTTAAATAAACAAGTAAAGAAGAATATCTTAAATTCTAAAAAACAGAATAAAAAATACACCTTCAATGAAGATACGGTGACACAAATAGGAAATATTGCCATTCAAAAGGGATATCAATCTAAGACCACAAATTATTGGGAAGACCCCGAAGCAGTTTATTTCTATCCTGTTTCCATTAGTTCTAATAAAAAAGATTTTTCTCAATCTACAAAAGACACGCTTCAATTTACGATAGCGAGCAACCGATTTTCTAATGAATTAGACGCACAGTCATTGACACTTCCCCCTACTTTAGTAGTATTAACACAAACTGATACAGGAATTACAGTCGTCAAAACATTTCCATTAGGAGCAGATCAAAAAACAGAGAACTCGATAATATACAATAAGGTATTAGATTCAGAGGGCTTAATTCCTTATCTAAGAATGATTACGGATGCAGATGAAATTGAAGAATTTGTGGCAGGAAACAACTATATAATAATGTTAAGCACTTCTTTATTTATTCCAACCAATGCCCTTAAGGAAAATGTTTTTTTTGAGTTATATAGAAAAAGAATCTTCCTAATATCAACAATAGAGGGAACGGCCTTCTATCATATTTATACGAGTCCTTATGAATTAATGAATGAGCAGAGAGTCAATGAAATTCTAACGGAAATGATTGATGACATTAAAAATGCTGGAGATCTTTTTAGTTTCGATGAAAGATTAACTACAAGTATTATTGATATGAATAATCCGTATTTTGGAAGAACAATTGCAGAAGTTATGATAAATGTTACCAAAGATGAAGTGCTGATATTTTTAAATTATATGAACGCTAATCCTTATAGCTATATGGGAGAAACATGGACGTTATCGGAAATATTTGCAACCTGGGTAGAACGTGGAGCGCCAACAAAGTAATCTTAATGTCGGCTAATAAATAGCACATTGAAAATCAAGAATAACGGAAGCATATTGGTACAAGTTCATTTTCAATAAAAATGATAAATACCGGTTTCATTAGTTTTCACCAATGCTTTTCTATTCTTAATATTGTCTTTAAAGCTAATCTTATTTCAGATAAACTCAATTTGATAGCATTGCTATCATGTAACCCGCTTGTCCTACTTTTGCAAGCCGAAAGAATAATCTACTTTGGAAATATTAATTGAAACATTGCAACATTTAACAAATCCTGATTGGATAATGAAAAATGGGGGCTTGTATTTGGTTCTATTGATATTATTCATTGAAACAGGTATAATCATTGGATTCTTTCTTCCGGGAGACCCGTTATTATTCATCTCGGGAATGATCATTGCCTCTGTAAACGAGCTTCATTATCCATTCTCAAACGAGATACTCAATTTGACTTTTTGGATGTTTATGTTTGCAATTTCAACAATCTTAGGTAACTTTTTTGGTTATTGGTTCGGGTATAAATTTAAACATATCGTAATCAGAGAAAAAGACACTTGGCTCGTTAAAAGAAAACACATACAAACCGCTCACGAATTTTATGATAAAAGAGGTGGATTTGCAATTTCAATAGCTCGTTTTCTACCTATTGTAAGAACGTTTGCTCCAATTATTGCAGGAACTGTTAAAATGGATTTTAGAAAATTCTCAATATACAATATAATAGGTGCATTTGCCTGGGTGGGAATTATTATGACAGCAGGTTATATTTTGGGAGATATTCCGTGGGTTCAAAACAACTTGGAATACATTTTATTAGGATTAGTGTTTATAGTAACTGCTCCTGTGTTATTCAAATTAGTGAGTAAAAAGAAAAAAACGGCATAATTTGACCAATTGAGAATGTCTGACAAACAATATCAGTAAGTGTTTCACAGCTTTCACTTCCATCTAACCTTAATCTTTTCATGACAAGACATTATGAATAAGTTGCAAAACTTAAGACTACTTTTGCACCCCAATTTCAGTATTTATGCTTAATACCAAGTTTGGTCAATTTACCATTCTAATTATACTCGGCTTTATTTGGGGCAGCTCATTTATCTTGATGAAAAAAGGGCTGATTGCATTCAATAGTTTTCAGGTTGCTTCCATGCGTTTATTTTTTGCGGGGCTTATTGCTGTGCCTTTTCTTGTAAAATACCGCAAAGAAATTGAGCCCAAAGACTGGATATGGCTGATAGTGGCAGGTTTTATTGGAAATGGATTTCCGGCATTCATGTTCACCTATGCACAGAAATCAGGGTTGGATAGTTCCATGGCGGGTGCACTCAACGCACTCACCCCTGTTTTTACACTCATCGTGGGTGTTCTTGCTTTCAATATTAAATCTAATTGGAAACAAATTACGGGTTTAATCATAGGTCTAGCCGGTGCTGTTTTCATGATTTTCAGCAAGATGGAAATCCAAATAAAGGAATTCTCTTTTATCCCATTCCTATTAGTGTTTTTGGCAACGTTCTTTTATGGAATTAACCTCAATATTATTAAATCAAAAATTGGTCATATCAAACCCATTCTTGCCGGTATGTTGCCATTGAGCATAGTGGCATTTCCTGCAACGGGAGTGCTTTTTGTAAGTGATGCCCCTAATGTTTTGCAAGCTCCGTCAACTGATTGGGATATTTCTTTAACAGCTATCATAGTGTTAGGAGTCATTGGGACTGCCCTTTCATTGTTTGTTTACAATGCACTTATCCAAAAAACAAATGCGCTGTTTGGTGCTGCGGTAAATTATATGCTCCCTTTTGTTGCAGCAATGTGGGGTGTGATGGATGGTGAAGCATTTGGCAAAGCCGAACTTCTTTCGTTAAGTTTTATCCTTGTAGGCATTTACCTGATTAGAGGTAAATAACGTAATTATGCATTCAGAACAATATTAATTGAGAAAGGGGAAACGAAATTTTCCATTTTTTTTATCGTATTGACATGGTACAACTTCTTTACCCTCATTATCAATAAATCCGTACATACTCTCCTGTTTGACCAATGCCCAATTTTCTCTAATAGCGCCAAATCCAAAAATCTGATCGTATTGACATGGTACTACTTCTTTACCGCTCATATCAATAAATCCGTACATACCTTCCTGTTTGACCAATGCCCAATTTTCCTTAAAAACGCCAAATGCAAAAATCTTATCGTATTGACATGGTACAACTTCCTTACCCTCATTATCAATAAATCCGTACATACCCTCCTGTTTGACCAATGCCCAATTTTTTCTAATAGCGCCAAATTCGTAAATCCTATCGTATTGACATGGCACTACTACTTTACCGTTAATATCAATAAATCCGTACATACCCTCCTGTTTGATCAATGCCCAATTTTCTCTAAAAACGCCATATTCTTGAGGTTGTGCATTACTTTCAAATACGCCACAAGCCAATACACTCAGTGCCATTATTTTTAATATATTTTTCATAACACAAATGTTTTTAGTTCGAGTCAAAATTAAATATAATTTTTAAACTACCAAATTGATGTTATCAAAATCATATCTTATTATATACAAAATCCTTACCCCAACCCAAATTTCTTGGCTGTTTCTTCTGCAATTTCATAACCTGCATCGGCATGTCTGATAACACCCATGGCAGGGTCATTATGCAACACACGTTTTAATCGTTTGGCGGCATCATCGGTACCGTCTGCAACTATCACCATACCTGCATGGATTGAATACCCCATCCCCACGCCTCCTCCATGATGCAGACTCACCCAACTGGCTCCACCGGCTGTATTTATCAATGCGTTTAATATGGGCCAATCTGCTACTGCATCGCTGCCGTCTTTCATTGCTTCGGTTTCGCGGTTGGGAGATGCTACTGAACCGGTATCCAAATGATCTCTGCCAATTACAATTGGTGCATCCACTTTTCCGCTTCTAACTAATTCATTGAATGCAAGCCCAGCTTTTTCTCTCTCCCCTTGTCCAAGCCAACAAATGCGTGCCGGCAATCCCTGAAACTCCACTCTTTCTTGTGCCATCTTAATCCAACGTTTGAGCCCTTGATTTTCAGGAAAAAGTTCCAAAATAACCTTGTCTGTTTCATAAATATCTTGCGGGTTGCCACTCAACGCCACCCAGCGAAAAGGTCCTTTCCCTTCACAGAACAAAGGGCGGATATAAGCAGGTACAAATCCCGGAAAGTCGAATGCGTTTTTCAACCCTTTCTCTAAAGCTCTTGCCCGTAGATTATTTCCATAGTCAAAAGTAATCGCACCGCGTTTTTGCAGTTCCAACATTTGGCTCACATGCTTATATATGGTTTGATAGGATAGTTCAACATATTTATCAGGGTTAGTCTCACGCAACTTGATTGCCTCATCAACAGTCAAACCTTCAGGAAAATATCCAATCAAGGGGTCGTGTGCCGAAGTCTGGTCTGTAAGGGTGTCGGGTGTGATGCCTCGTTCTATCAGCCTGCCCAATAGTTCTACCGCATTACAAAGCACCCCGATAGATGTAGCCTCACCTTTTGATTTTGCTTCAAGTGCCAAGTCAATCGCTTCGTCAATATTCTTAGACATCTTGTCAATGTACCTTGTATCCAATCTTTTTTGGATTCTCCACTCTTCCACTTCTGCAACCAAGGCAACTCCTTCATTCATAGTAATAGCAAGCGGTTGCGCTCCACCCATTCCGCCAAGTCCTGCCGTTACATTGAGTTT
The DNA here is from genome assembly GCA_023957335.1 of Bacteroidota bacterium. Taxonomy (NCBI): domain Bacteria; kingdom Pseudomonadati; phylum Bacteroidota; species Bacteroidota bacterium. Next base: position 146,359 of record JAMLHC010000006.1, read on the forward strand.
ACCTTTGAGTGTTCCTCCATAGTGTTTATTTGCAAGTGCCAAATAGGTTTCATAAGTACCCTGTAAAATTCCTTGTGTCCCAATGTATATCCACGAACCGGCAGTCATCTGCCCATACATCATCAGTCCTTTGGCTTCGAGTTCTCTAAAATGTTCCCATGTAGCCCATTTTGGCACAAGCTGAGAGTTTGATATCAGAACCCTGGGAGCATCTTTGTGTGTGGGAAGTACCCCAACGGGTTTACCGGACTGAATCAACAATGTTTGATCTTCTTCCAGATTTTTTAGGGCTTCCAATATGTTGTCAAAAGCATCCCAATTTCTGGCGGCTTTGCCCAAGCCTCCATACACTATCAATTCCTCAGGCTTTTCTGCAACCTCCGGATCTAAATTGTTTTGTATCATGCGAAAAGCGGCTTCTTGTAACCACCCTTTGCATGTTAATTGGGAACCTCTGGGGGCTCTCACTATTCTACTTTTGCTCCTATCTGTGTTCATATTGCTTGCAAATATTTTAATTTTCGTTCAGATTTCCTTGTGTTTGACTGTGTTTATTTTATAAAAGTTTCAATAATTTTGACCTATCATTTTACAGACATGGATATAGCAAAAATTACCGGCTGGGAAACTACACCATCAGGACTTTATCGTAAGTTTATCTTCAAGGATTTTAATGATGCTTTTGCTTTTATGATTAAGGTATCACACTTAGTTGAGCAAGCTGACCACCACCCCACTTGGACTAATACTTATAATAAAGTAGAAATTTGGCTTGTAACACATGATCAAGGGAATCAAATCTCGGCAAAAGATACCACACTCGCACAAGCAATCAATGCACTCATTAAATAGGACTGCATTCACTTGAACGAAGATTGAAATTGCTACTTGTCGCAACAATACAGTTAACATGACTTTTGTCATAGATTGTCAATCAAACAGATAGTACCTTTGTATCATAAACTTTATTTATTATGAAACATTTAACTTTTATTTTAATCACATTAACTTTATTGACATTTGGGGGCTGTAAGAAAGTGCCCAAGAAAGGAAATGGCACTACAGCTTTCAAAGTAACTTACAACGTGGATGGCACTGCTCTTATGACCGATACCTTTGCTTATACAAGCGAAGCCGGTTACAACTACAAAATTACAAGGATGGAATACTTTCTGTCCGGCTTCAAGTTTAAGCACGAGAATGGAGATGTTTATAAATCATCCAAGGTAATTTATGTGAATGCATTTAAACCTGAAACAAATTCATTCTCATTTACAGATATCCCTTCAGGTAAATATAACGAGATTACTTTCTACTTCGGAATTGACTCCGCACATAACATTTCACGTTCATTAGATGCCAATATTGACATGGCAAACATGTCTTGGCCCGATCAAATGGGCGGAGGATATCACTTTATGAAGTTTGAAGGGGTGTATAAGAATAATGATAAAGAGGAAGGATTTGCAATGCACATTGGAAACAATAAAAACCTCATTGCAATTCAACTCAAACATTCTTTTGAAGTTGGAATAGACAACACTACTCATATTTCACTTTCAATGAATTTGAATGAATGGTTCAAAAACCCCGAAGTGTATGATTTTGTTACGGATGGAAGTTACTCCATGAACAAACCTCCTGCAATGATGAAACTTAAAAATAATGGTGCTGACATTTTCTCTATTAAAAAATAAAATCATGAAAAGACTTCTGTTTATATTATTGGTTGCGTTGTTTGCATTTAGCGCATGTAGGAGAGAAAAGCCTAAGCCGCCAGCGGATTCAGATATAAAGCAAACTCCTATTACCCTTGACATTCCACGATTTTTTCCGGAAATGCTTTTTCCCTCTGATAATAAAATGACCAAAGAAAGATTGGCATTAGGACGCAAGTTGTATTATGACCCCATTTTATCCAATGACGGACGTTCATGTTCTCAATGTCATTTTCAATCCGAGGGCTTTACATCTGACCCCGGGTTTCCGACAACCGTCTTGCCGCACGTAAATTTAGGCTGGAGTAAAAATTTTTTATGGAAGGGAAGAAAAGACCAAGGACTTGAGAACGTGATGCTTTATGAGGTAGTCGAATTTTTCCAAACAGATTTATCCAAAATCAACGCAGATGCTGCCTACAAAAAAGCTTTTAAAGAAGCTTTTGGTGTAGATGAAATCACTTCAAAAGAAATCGCTTATTCACTTGCACAATTTTTCAGGTCTTTAATTTCGGGAAATTCCAAATATGACCAATATTTGAGGAACGAGGTAGCACTGACACAAGCCGAAATGGACGGCATGGATATTTTCTTTACTGAAACCGGTGATTGCTTTCACTGTCATGGAAGTATGCTGTTTACAGACAATGATTTTCACAATATCGGTTTAGACAGCGTTTTTAATGGCAGCAAAGGCAGGTATGATGTAACAGGCAACATGTCTGACTGGGGCACCTATAAGACACCAACGCTGAGAAATGCTACATTAAGAAAGCGATTTATGCATGATGGACGCTTTTCTTCGCTTGAACAAGTTATAGAATTCTACAACAGTGGGGTTCACATGAACTCTCCCAATATTGACCCTTTGATGATTCTGCCACAAAAAGAAAATGGTCTGATGCTTACACAAGAACAGAAGGATAACTTGCTGGCATTTCTCAAAACATTGACAGATGAATCTTTTACAACAAACCCTAATTATTCAAAACCTTAGTCTTATTTTCGCAGACGTTTTTGAGACACCCGGAAATGGAGATTTACAAAGAGTTTAATTTTGAGGCAGCGCATTACTTACCCAATGTTCCCGAAGGGCATAAGTGTAGAAATATTCACGGACATTCATACCGCTTTACAATCTATCTCAAAGGTGAAGTAGATAAAGAAACAGGCTGGATTATGGATTTTGGCATTATGAAAACTGCAATCAACCCGCTTGTAAACCAATTAGACCACCAAACACTCAACAATATCAAGGGACTTGAAAATCCGACTGTCGAGAATCTTGCAATTTGGTTATGGGACGTGCTCAAACCTCAACTGCCACTTCTCTCCAAAATTTGTGTACAAGAAACAGCAAGCTCCGGCTGTATTTACGAGGGAAAATAGTCGGATTGCCTCTTGTAACGACAAATAACAAATATAACATCTGAAAAGACTTATATTTGCCTTTAAACTATTTCTATGACCACACCACAAATGATTTTAAAAAGAGGACTGCAAATTCTCGGATTAGCCGGATTACTTTTGATTATTATTGCTTTATTGCAATCTTTTAAGAGTAATGCTGCCAACACTTATATTCCGGTTGAAGCTTCCAACTATACATCCGAAGAAAACGTTCGTGTACAAAACATACACGCCCCTGCCCTACCCAAAAAACCTGATTTTTGCGGAGAACCCATAGATTTTTCAGACCCTGATTTGACAGAGAGATTTGATAGAGAAATGGTCGTAAATACTTTTTTGCACAGTTCTACCATCTTAATTTTGAAAAAAGCCCAACGTTATTTCCCCATCATTGAAAAAATTCTAAAAGAAGAAAATGTACCAGATGACATGAAATACTTGTGTGTAGCAGAAAGCGGCTTGTCACAGGTTATATCTCCGTCAGGTGCTGCAGGAATGTGGCAGTTCATGAAAGAAACCGCTCCGACTTATGGTTTGTTTATTGACAGCGAAATTGATGAAAGGTATAATATTGACAAAGCAACCCATGCTGCTTGCAAATACTTAAAAGAAGCGAAAGCAAAGTTTGGAACTTGGACAATGGCAGCCGCAGCCTACAATGCAGGTATGGAAGGAATGATGAGACAAATCAATGCTCAAAATCAAACTTCATATTACGATTTATTTTTGAATGACGAAACCTCACGTTATATATTTAGAATTTTAGCTTTAAAATATATTATACAAGCCCCTAAGCACTATGGATTCCACTTGGATGACAACCAATTCTATCAACCTTTTGAATATAAGAAAATCACCATTTCTGATTCAAATATTAACTGGGTTGAATTTGCTGCACAAAACAGTATTAACTATAAAACCCTTAGATATTACAATCCTCAAATCCGTAAAATGGGATGGGAAAATAAAAACAACATCAGTATTGATATATATTTGCCGATACAGCCATGAGCAAAGCAACTGCTAAGAAAGCGATAGATTATATAGGGAGGATTTACCAAAATTAACTTTTCCTACTTTCATACTTTTACTTTAGGTGATATTTATTATTATTTAAAAATTATTACTTTTGCGCCATGAAAATGAAACACACATCTTCAATCATCTCTCTTATAATTTTAGGAGCAATGATTTTCACAAGTTGTTCAAAAACCGAAACAGTACGCATCAGATTGGATGAAACAGCATCTGTTGCAATCCCAGACACAGTCGATCGCTATGCCTTGGTAACTGTAAACTCAGCAGACGTAACCAATTCGCTTAGTTTAAAACTTTCAGAAAAGGGATACACGATGGATCAGGTAAAAAGCATGACGCTCAACGCAATGGAGTTGAATATGATCACCCCCGACAGTTCAAATTTTAGATTTTGCCGTAATATTAAAATTTATCTTTCAGCCGAAGGAATGCAAGACACTTTGATAGCATTAATTGGAAATGATTCTACAACCAGATTAGAATCTACAACACTCTTCTTGACACGCCCTGCAACAGAATTGAAGGAGTATTTTACAAAAGCCAAATACAGTTATAAAGTCGTATTTCAAATGCGTGAGGTATATGCTGAACCAATGAGCGTAAGACTTCAACCAATCTACTTTGCAGAAGCAGAAAAAGACAAATAACCATACTTTCTGATAGTTTCAAAAGCCTTTACAGTATCTGTAAAGGCTTTTTTGTTCAATAAAATTTCCTTTCTTGTCCTTATATTTGCGCCCCCTAAATGAAACACATACGTAATTTCTGTATTATCGCTCATATTGACCACGGAAAAAGTACTTTGGCTGACCGCTTGTTGGAATACACAAAAACTATTTCAGCGCGAGATATGAAAGAGCAATTGTTGGACAGTATGGATCTTGAAAGAGAACGCGGTATTACCATCAAAAGCCATGCTATTCAAATGGATTATACGTTGGATGGACAGAAATATGTGTTAAATCTGATAGACACACCCGGGCACGTTGACTTTTCCTATGAGGTTTCGCGCTCCATTGCAGCTTGCGAAGGTGCTTTATTGATTGTGGACTCAAGCCAAGGAATCCAAGCACAAACCATTTCAAACCTCTATCTTGCTTTAGATAATGATTTGGAAATTATTCCCGTACTCAACAAAATAGATTTACCCGGTGCTATGCCGGAGGAAGTTTCAGACCAAATTATTGATTTAATTGGATGCAAAAAAGAAGATATAATTCATGCCAGCGGAAAGACAGGACAAGGCGTGTACGACATCCTGAGAGCGATTGTTGAAAAGGTTCCGCATCCGGTTGGTGCTGCAAATGCACCATTAAAAGCACTTATCTTTGATTCTGTTTTCAATTCATTCAGAGGTATTATTGCCTACTACAAAATCCTTGATGGCGTTGTTAGAAAAGGCGACCATATCAAATTTATGAATACCGGCAAGGAATATTATGCAGAAGAAGTCGGAGTGTTACGCTTGGGCTTAGAGCCAAGAAATCAAGTTGAAACAGGCGATGTGGGGTATATTATCACAGGTATTAAAAATGCACGTGAAGTAAAAGTAGGCGACACGATAACCTTAAAAAACAGCCCAACATCTGAAGCTATCAAAGGATTTGAAGATGTTAAACCCATGGTTTTTGCCGGGATTTATCCTGTTGACACCGAAGATTACGAAGAGTTGAGAGATGTCATGGCAAAGTTGCAACTCAATGATGCTTCTTTAGTTTTTGAACCGGAATCTTCGGCTGCATTAGGCTTTGGTTTCCGTTGTGGATTCTTGGGAATGTTACACATGGAAATCATACAAGAAAGATTAGAGAGGGAATACGGAATGACCGTAATTACAACCGTTCCGAACGTTGGATATAAGGCATACACGACCAAAGGAAAATTCATCGAAGTAAATAACCCCAGCGACCTTCCTCCACCCGAATTAATTGACAAAGTAGAAGAACCTTACATCAATGCATCTATCATTACAGCTGCTGATTATGTAGGTTCTATCATGTCACTCTGTTTGGAAAAACGTGGAGTGATTAAAAACCAAATTTATCTTACCACTTCAAGAGTGGAACTCTCGTTTGAGATGCCTTTGGCAGAAGTTGTTTTTGACTTTTATGACAAACTTAAAACCATCTCCAGAGGCTATGCTTCTTTTGACTACTCCCCTTCTGAATACAAAGATTCCAAACTTGTAAAGCTCGATATAATGCTCAACAAAGAGCCGGTTGACGCTCTTTCAGCCATTATTCACAAAGACAGAGCGTATGATTTAGGAAAAAAGATTTGTAAAAAACTCAGGGAACTCATTCCCAGACAACAGTTTGAGATTGCAATTCAAGCTGCAGTCGGAGCAAAGATTATTGCCCGCGAAACTATTTCTGCATTGCGCAAAGATGTTACAGCCAAGTGTTATGGTGGCGATATAAGCAGAAAACGCAAACTCTTAGAAAAGCAAAAAGCAGGGAAAAAACGTATGAGACAAGTTGGAAGTGTAGAAATCCCACAGAGTGCCTTCCTTGCAGTGCTTAAACTTGATGAATAACCTAAATTCTATGTCTTTATTTTAGAACAATCTTAATTATTGACAGATTAAATTATCCTAACTACACTTGTTTTTTCTCTTAATTGCAAGCGCAAAATGAAAATTAAATTTATATTCAAACAAAGTGCTTTAACATTAGCACTTCTTGTAATGACTCTTGCCGTCTTTGGCAGTGACACTCTTACAAATTCCAAAAAAAGTTTTTATCGTTTTTCTGTGATAAAAGCCAACGAAGCAATGCCGGTGCAAGACCAGAACCGAAGTTCAACTTGTTGGAGTTTTTCTACCTTGTCGTTTTTGGAATCCGAACTACTCCGCATGGGAAAAGGTCAACATTTGCTTAGTGAAATGTATATTGTACGCAATGCATGGATGGGCAAAGCTGATATGTACGTAAGAATGCAGGGCAACCACAATTTCTCCGGTGGAGGTGCTTTTAATGATATTCCTTGGGTGATAAGAAGATATGGCATTGTGCCTCAATCAGCATATCCCGGACTTCATTACGGGACAGAAAAACACAATCATGCTGAAGTAGATGCTGTGCTCAAGGGGTTTGTGGATGCTCTAAAAGACAATCCTCAAAAATCTCTCACTACAGCATGGAAAGGAGCATTTAACGGAATACTCGATGCGTATTTTGGTACTGTTCCAGAAAGTTTTGAATATCAAGGAAAGAAATACACCCCACAAAGTTTCACCAATTATCTTGGATTAAATATGGACGACTATGTTTCCCTGACATCATTTACACACCATCCTTTTTATAGTAGTTTTGTAATAGAAGTGCCCGATAATTGGGCTATGACTTCCAGTTACAATCTACCCTTAGATGAATTTATGCAGGTCATGGAAAGTGCCATTAACAATGGTTACACCTTTGCATGGGGTTCGGATGTGTCTGAAAAATGTTTTTCACATAAAAACGGCTTAGCCCTTGTCCCTGCTGATGATTCAATGATTCAAGTAAAAGGAAAAGACAATGTTGTTTTCAACAACCCAAGCGAAGCGGAACGTTCAGGTAATGCTTTCATTTACCCTATGGCTGAAAAACCGATTACGCAGGAAATGCGCCAAATTGCGTTTGACGCTCAGGAAACCACAGATGATCACGGAATGCATATTACCGGCTTGGTTAAAGATCAAAACGGAACCAAATATTTTATTGTAAAAAACAGTTGGGGAACCAAACATAATGATTGTGACGGATATCTTTATGCTTCATGGAATTATGTAGCCTATAAAACAATCAATATTATGATTCACAAAGATGCTTTACCTAAGAATATAGCCAAAAAGCTTGGTATTAAATAAGAATTCAAAAGATAAAAATAAATGAAAAAAACAATCACCCTATTGATGTTATTATTTGTGATAGTGTCAATGTTCAGCTCTTGCTATTCAGCTAATAAATGTAATGGAAATCGCAAAATGAGCACCCCTATGGGAAATATGTAAACTCTCTTAAAATAAAAATTCTGAAATGCGACTCATAGAGTCGCATTTTTTGTTTAGGCACTTGAATGCTTAAATCCCAACAAGACTTAGTATTCTTGAATGAATTTGTTCTATACTTTTCATTGAACCATTCTCGTTGTAACATACAACGCGCTGAAAATCATTCTCTGTCTGAATCAGACTTTCATATTCATTTTTTACAGATGCTTGGAGGTCTATATCCTTTTCGTGAATATCTGATTTGCCTTGTAAATAAACGCGATCCAGCCCTTCCCTTTCGTCTTCCAGAGCTTTGCGAGTAAAGTTCAATGGAACATCTAAATACAGGGACAAATCCGGTTGGGGAATTTGATTATACTCAAATTCTAAGGTGAGAATCCATTTTTTAAGCGCCATTTTCTCCAACGGGTCTTGGATTTTTGCACATTGATAGGCAATATTGGAATACACGTAGCGGTCTACAAGTACATAACAGCCTTCGCTCAACCAGCCTTTTAAAGTATGTGCAAATTCTTTTCTATCTTCTGCAAAAAGCAATGCAACCAATTGTGGATGCACTTTATCCGATTCTCCAAATTCACCTCTCAGGAATCTTGCAATCACTTCTCCAAAAAGTCCTTTGTTCAGTCGCGGGAAATGCACAAAACGGGTTGCAACACCTTTGTGTTCAAGGTACTCTGTGAGCAGTTTTATTTGAGTTGATTTGCCTGCCCCGTCTGCACCTTCTATGGCTATAAATTTGCTTTTTTGCATATAGAAATATCTTATTTTTCTAATTGTTGTTTGAGCAACGCCCATTTGTTAATCCATTTCTTGCGAATTTCTTTGTCAATCTCCCAATCTGTTTCATGAAGAATAATGGACAAACGCACAGTTACAACATCTTTTTGAATATCAACAATACGCACATTAAAGCTATTCAAATTGGCTTTGTGATTAAACTCGCTGATTGTTTCTTTAAATACTCGCTCTGTTTTTTCTATATCCTCAAACATTATAATCGGCAATGGTAATTCAACCTGTGCCTTGCGCGTATCTCCTTTAGTATAATTTACTATCTGGTGGTTCAAAACAAGATTGTTTGGAATCAACACTAAATCCCCCTCTTCGCTTTTCAGTTGCACATTCATTAAACTCAGGTTGATGATTTTGCCTTTTTGTTCATCAATTTTCACATAATCTCCTATTTCAATATTGGTATTGAACATAAGCGTCATTCCATTGATAGCATTAGAAATATAATCTTTGGACAAAATTGCGATAGCGGCAGCAATAATGGAAATAGAGGTAAAAAAGTGTTTGATTTCAATATTAACGAGTTGAAGAAAAGCAAAGAACAACAGAACAAGAATGATAATAAGTGAGATTGTATTGATACCCACAATAAAATTATCTAAACCATTCACAATGTTTTTTCTGCGTCTGTATAAATGCAAAACAACCGCTCGCAGTGTAAGTACAGAAGCTATAAATAGTCCGTTAATGAGCAGTTTTCCAATGGTTGTATCAATATGGCTGAACATATCTTAAATTATAAATCAAAAAGGCTTTTTTGTCCAAAACTATCGGCATTATCCTCGTCCTCATTCTTGGTTCGTGTGTCAACCACGGTCATCTTGATTTCAGGTATATCTTGGCGGGGACTTTTAATTACCGGCTTTTTAGGTTGAGGCTCATTTTCGGTTTGCTTATCGACCGGTTTTTCTTTTTCTGTTTTAGGCTGTTTTATCACTGTCTCTTGCACAACTTCTTCAGATATGGGCAAAGGCGGTATTTGTATTGGCGAAGTCTCATCTCCATCATCTTTTTCAACATCTTCAATATCTTGGGATTCAATCTGCTGTTCTTCTTTGTTTGGTATATTATCCCCAATATTTTCTTTTGTTATTTCTCCTTTTAATGGTGAAAGTAATTTGATACTTGTCAACCTTTCAGAAGTAAGCTTATTTCCTGTGGCTTTCCACCCTTTAACATCAATAAAATCTGCAAGTGTTACTTTTTGAGAAATTTTCACCCCGCGTTCATTCTTATAACTATATTCAATTTCAGGATTTTCAAATGTAGATGCTATAAGCAACTTAGCTCCTCGACCTTCGCTGATAAAACTAAATTTTCTGCCCAGTGTAGTTGTTTCAATCTTAAAGCGTTTAACAAAAACAGCTTTTGTATCCGGGTCGTAATGAACCGCATTAATGGGTTGAGCAGTATTAAATTTCTGAAGAAACAGAATCTCTTTACCGTCAAATTTGTGCGTCAGTTCATTATCCGTAATCTCGTAACTTCCATCGTGAAAAATTGCCAAAATTCTATCTTCCGAAGTAAAAGAACCTAGGTATTCTCCCCGCCCATCAGTGTTAAGCCTTCCAATTTCAAGTTCATAATAAATATCGCGCCCCCTTTCCGTTGAAACACCTTTTTCAGTCATCTCAATTTTCCTAATAGGGTGTTTGGTCAGCAAATTGCCGCGAGAGTTTCTGCCTTTGATGGCTAATTCTGTAAAATTGTATTCTAAGAGTTTCTTTTTTGCACTTGCAAGCGAACTTAAATAAATACCAATCTTTTCGGCTTCTGAATTGTAATTAGCAGTAAAATACAACACTTTAGAACCGGGTGTTCCGCTAGTAAGGTCATATTCCTTGTCGCGTATAAGACTTAATACATTAAAACGTTTCACATAGGCAATTTTACTTTTCCCGTCCACATACACAACGTTGTACACTTTGCGATCATCGTTCTTTCTGAATACATCCACATGAATCAGGTCTTTGCCCATAAACTGCTTACCTGCCACCTTACTAATCTGATATTTCCCGTCTTTTCGGAAAGCGATAATATCATCAATATCAGAGCAATCCGTAATGTATTCATCTTTTTTTAGTTCCATACCTACAAACCCTTCTGCAAAATTTGCATAGAGTTTTTCATTAGCAACCGCAACAACATTAGCTTCAATGGTATCAAACAATCTGATTTCTGTTTGCCTTTCTTTTCCTTTACCATATTTTTTCACCAGATTTTCAAAATAATCAATGGCATAATCCACAAGATGTTCAAGGTTATAAAGCACTTCTGCAATCTGTTTTTCAAGTGCTATCAGCAGTTCATCTGCTTTGAAAGAATCAAATTTGGAAATACGCTTGATTCGAATTTCAGTCAATTTGGCAATATCCTCAACAGTTACATCTCTTTTGAGCTTGGGTTTAAATGGTTCTAATCCTTTATCTATGGTTTGTATGATTTCTTCCCAAGTTTCACACTCTTCAATGTCGCGATAAATCCTTTCTTCAATAAAAATTTTCTCTAAGGAACTAAAATGCCATTTTTCATTCAGTTCCGCTAATTTTATTTTGAGTTCCTGCTCAAGTAAATCAACAGTCTTATGTGTGCTGATTTCAAGCATTTCATCCACCGACAGAAAAACCGGTTTATCATCTACAATCACACATGCACTGGGAGAAATAGAAACTTCACAATCCGTAAAAGCATAGAGTGCATCTATCGTCATTTCAGGACTGATACCGGGCATTACCTGAATTTCAATTTCAACATCTTTGGCAGTATTATCAATGACTTTGCGAATTTTGATTTTGCCGTTGTCGTTGGCTTTCACAATAGAATCAATCAAAGACCCGGTTGTAGTACCGTAGGGAATTTCTTTTACCAGCAGTCTTTTCCCTTCTGCCTGTTCAATGCGTGCCCTCACCCTGATTTTACCACCCTTCATTCCGCTGTTATAGTTAGAGAAATCAGCCATGCCACCGGTTAAGAAATCCGGCAGTATATGTGTTTTTTTGCCCTTGAGCACATCTACGGACCCTTGACACAATTCTTTGAAATTGTGAGGCATAATTTTGGTTGCAAGTCCCACAGCAATCCCTTCTATTCCTTGTGCCAGAACTAAAGGAAACTTAACAGGCAGGTGCAAAGGCTCTTTTTTTCTACCATCATAAGAATTAACCCAAGTGGTTGTTTGTGGATTATAGAGCACTTCAAGTGCAAATGACGTGAGTCTGGCTTCAATGTATCGGGAAGCTGCTGCACTATCACCGGTTCGAATATCACCCCAGTTACCTTGTGTGTCAATGAGTAAATTTTTTTGTCCTAAATTCACAATCGCATCACCAATAGAGGCATCACCGTGAGGATGGTATTGCATGGTCTGTCCGATGATATTGGCAACTTTGTTGTATCTGCCATCGTCCATCTCTTTCATCGCATGTAAAATTCTGCGCTGAACAGGCTTTAAACCATCATTGAGGTCAGGAACGGCTCGCTCCAAAATAACATAAGATGCATAATCTAAAAACCAATTTTCATATAAGCCAGAAACCGGCAATACGCCACCATCTGCATTGTTATCATGCACAATTCCACCATCCGATTCTTCTAATGAATCAACTTCTTCTTCATTCAAATTTTCTTCTTCTATGGGATCTTCTTCTTCGTAACTCATTTACTTCAATGCTCTCTTAATAATCAGGCTGCTACTTCTTCTTCTTTTTTGGCTGAAACTACTGTCGAATCTATTTCTTCTTTAACAATATCCTCTTTTTCTATTTTTAGATTCTCTATAATGAACTCTTGTCGGTCAGGGGTATTTTTCCCCATATAATATTTCAGAAGTTTTTCAATAGGAGTATCTTTTCTGAGGATAATTGGTTCAAGCCTCATATCCGCACCAATAAACATCCCGAACTCGTCAGGAGAGATCTCTCCCAGCCCTTTGAATCGCGTAATTTCAGGTTTGTTGCCCAACTGGGAAATAGCACTTTGTTTTTCAGCTTCGTCATAGCAATACACCGTCTGTTTCTTATTTCTCACCCTAAATAGTGGTGTAGTTAAAATATATACATGACCATTTTTAACTAAATCAGGAAAAAATTGCAAAAAGAAAGTCATCATCAATAAACGGATATGCATACCATCCACGTCTGCATCAGTAGCAATAACAACTTTGTTATACCTCAAAAACTCAATCCCCTCTTCTATTCCCAAAGCGTGTTGTAACAAATTAAACTCTTCATTTTCATACACTACTTTTTTGCTAAGCCCATAGCAGTTCAAAGGTTTACCGCGCAATGAAAAAACCGCTTGTGTTTCCACATTTCGGGATTTAGTAATTGAGCCCGAAGCTGAATCCCCTTCTGTAATAAATAAAGTGGTTTCAAATCTTTCATCTTTGTTTTCATCCGTAAAATGAATTCTACAATCTCTAAGTTTTTTGTTGTGAACATTGGCTTTTTTGGCTCTTTGATTGGCAAGTTTCCTAATTCCTGCCATATCCTTTCGCTCCCTTTCAGATTGCTGAATACGCGAAAGCAAAGCATCTGCAATTGATGGATTTTTGTGCAGGAAGTCGTCTAACTCCTTTTTGATAAAATCATTGACAAATACCCTGAGAGAATTCCCTCCGGGATACATTTCAGTTGAACCTAATTTGGTTTTAGTCTGACTTTCAAAAACCGGCTCTTGAACTCTAACTGCAATAGCTCCAACGATTGCAGAGCGTACATCAGAAGGGTCAAAATCTTTTTTGTAAAAATCACGCAAGGTTCTCACCAATGCTTCCTTGAAAGCAGATAGATGTGTACCACCTTGTGTAGTATTTTGACCATTTACAAAAGAATAATACTCTTCACCATATTGATTTCCATGAGAAAAAGCGACTTCAATATCCTTTCCTTTAAAATGTAAAATCGGATAGCGAAGTGTTTCAATATCAGCTTTGCGTTCCAGCAAATCCAACAATCCTCTTTTGGAATGAAAGATTTGACCATTAAAATTCAATGTTAAACCTGCATTCAGAAAGCTATAGTTCCAGAACTGATCCTCCATAAAGTGCGGGATATAGCGAAAATTTCTGAAAATGGTATTATCCGGTTCAAAAACAATCAATGTACCATTGGTTTGTCCGGTAGCTGCCAAGGGTGCGTCATTGACCAAAACACCTTTTTCAAACTCGGCTGTTTTGACTTTGCCATCTCTAAATGATTGCACCATAAAATAATTAGACAGTGCATTGACTGCTTTGGTTCCCACACCGTTCAAACCCACAGATTTCTGAAAAGCACCTGAATCATATTTGCCACCTGTATTGATTTTAGAAACACAATCAATCACTTTGCCAAGTGGGATACCTCTCCCATAGTCTCTCACCGAAACTCTATTCCCGGCAATACTCACTTCAATCTTATTGCCAAACCCCATCATGTGTTCGTCAATAGAGTTGTCCACCACTTCTTTAATCAAAACATAAATACCATCGTCCGCAGCAGCGCCATCACCCAGCTTCCCGATATACATACCTGGGCGCAGTCGTATATGCTCCTTCCAATCAAGGGATTTAATATTATCTTCTGTATATGAAATAGGGTTTTCCGCCATAGCTTGAATCAAACAGCGAAATTAATCCTACAGCCTCTGTGGTTATCCGAAAGTTTTAAACATGATTTGACAAATAATTCCAGTCGCAATTAGACAGGACAAGGGGATGTAAAAAAATCTCATGATTGACAATAACGGTAAGTAACGATTAATAATAACTCGTTACTAATGCATCTGCTAAATGGTCGGTATTATTTTTCATCACAATCTCAAATCTCCTGTCGTCAACTTGTTCCAACACGTAAAGCCCTAAATTGGTATGGGGAAACAAATGCATATTTTGTTGAGATTGGCATGTGAGTAGGCACATGAAGCTGCGCAATGCTCTGCCATGTGAAGAAATAAGTATTTTCTTAGCATCTGTTTTCAGGATGTCGTCTAAACTTTGTGTTTGTCGATGCATCAATTGTCTTGGCGTTTCACCGTTTTCGATGGCTTTATCAAGGTTTCCCATACGCCACTCTTTCATGATTTCATCAAAGATTTTTCGTTGCTGTGGTGAATTTTCTTTACCTTCCAAAACACCCCAGTTGATTTCATTCAGTCCAAGATGAATTCTATGTTCAAACCCATTTTGAATAAATGAATCAACACTTTGGATAGCTCGCTTCAATCCTGATGTATAAACAATGTCAAACCCTTCGTCTTTATAGAAATCGTAAAAACTCTCAGCTTGCAAACGACCAACAGTGTTTAAGTCGGAGTCTATACCACTTCCTTGTACAATATTTCTTTTGTTGAAATCTGTTTGACCGTGTCTGATTATATAAAGAGTTTTTGCATTCATATATAAATGAAATTCAAGCACTCAATAATACACAATTGAATAAGCATACCCCCAAAAACTATTTCACAAGACACCTACACTACATGATGACATAGTCATCTTCAATTGGTTTTAATCCTTTCAATTTCATTAGAACACGTGCAGTAGTGACTACATCCTTTTTACAATAAGTAACAATCCTATGTAAGTCATTTTCCTGCCAATATACTGCACCCACCATTGAGCCGTCAATATCGTCCTTGGGTGAAGGAATATCCAAAACGGCTGCAAGCACATTCAAAGAGGTATAGGCTTTATAATCTCCAAATTTCCACAATTCCAATGTATCAATATGCTGTATTTCCCAAGGTTTAAGACCGCTCATATCCATCATTGCCGGTAATTTAATTCCATTGATAATCATTCTACGACAAAGATAAGGGATGTCAAATTCGCGTCCATTGTGTGTACAAAAACGTGACAGACCTGATGTGAAATGTTTATTCAGCATATCTGCAAAATCGTTCAACAATACGGATTCATCATGTCCTGAGAAGTCCTTTAATTTGAAGAACCACTCTCCTTCTTTTTTGATAAAAATACCACAGCAAATAGAGATGACTTTGCCAAATTCACTATAAATAGCAGCCCTTGGATAGAGCGATTCAGGAGTGTCTTCTTCTGCCGCCTTAATGTTGTTTGCCTTCTTGCTCCACAGTTGTTGCCATTTTTCGGGTAAATCTGAAAAATTTTTGCAACCCGATACTGTTTCAATATCCATTACCAGAACAGATTTGAGGTCTATGTTTTCAAGTATTCTCATAGTTTAAATTATTGTTAAAATTTATATCAGCCTTTGCGCAACTCTTCTAACTCAGCTTTGATTTCTTGATTATCGGGCTGTAGCCGACTGGCTTTTTCCAGGTCATTATAAGCATTGTCAAACATCTTCATCTGTTTATAGATTGCACCTCTGAAATATAACCCTTGAACAAAATCCGGGTCAATATTCAATAGCTTATCAAGGTATTCTAATGCTTTGTTCATGTTTTTATCGACTTCTGCATTTATGTAAGCTAACCTAAAATAAGCAAATCTGTGCTGTGGGTTCAATTCAATTGTGCGTTTATAAAACTCTTTTGCAATAGTATATTCACCTCTGTCTTCAAGAATCAACCCTTTGGCATAATGAGCTTCATCGCTGAATTCATCCACTCTTATAGCATTATCTACGTAAGACAAAGCAAGTTGCGGGTCTTTATCTATATATAAAAATGCAAGTTGCATATAGGCATTGTAATAACCATTGTCTATATTGGCAGTTTCCTGAAAACGCTTGATTGCATTTGCAGTATCACCTGTTTCCTTATTAACCATCCCTAAGTAAAACATCGCATCTGCATTAGAAGAGTTGATATTTAAAACACTCGTCAGTTGTTCAACAACTTCTTTGTATTGTTGCTTAGCCAATAATAATATGGCGTACTTTAAGTGCGTTTCTTCTTTGCTCGGGTCAAGTTCAATAGATTTCAAATAAGCTTTCTCAGCCTCTTTAGCATTTGCTGTATCGCCTGACATATAATATTCCCCGAGCTTCATATAATAAAAGGCTACCTTAGGACTCAGTTCAATGGCGACATTAATATCCGCAATTGCATCTTTAAATTTATTCTCTACAAAGAAAATATTGGCTCTTTTGTAATAAAGTTCAGCATTTTTAGAGTCCTTATTAATCCTTCTGCTTACTGAACGGACATCTACGGAATAATGAGTGTCTTCAGGGTCTATATATCTTTTGACTTCATGCTTACAAGCTACAAGCAATATAACCATACTAAAAAAAGTAATTAAACACTTTTTTAAGGTTCGTGTTTCCATGCTTGCAAAAATGCTTAATTTTGACACAATTTAAAAGACTTACTAATATGCCATTTTACCAACGAATAGGTCAAGTGCCACCTAAGAGGCACACACAGTTTCGCAAACCGGATGGAAGTCTATATGCGGAGGAGCTTATCAGCACAGAAGGATTTTCAAGTATTTACTCAATTGTTTATCATAATTACCCTCCTACAATGATTAAGCAAATAGGCAAATCCGTTGACATTAGCCCTAAATATGTTACTACAGATAATATTACCCCGCGCTGTTTGCAGGGCTTTAATGTTCAACCCAAGGAAGATTATTTGGAAAGCAGGGTTGTCTTATTCGGCAATAATGATGTAAACGTTGCTGTTGCTGCACCCAAAAAGAGTATGACAGATTATTTCTTCAAAAATTCTGAAGGAGACGAAATTATTTTTGTGCATCACGGTTCTGGAACCATGAAGAGTATTTATGGAGAACTTCAGTTCAAATATGGTGATTATATTGTGGTTCCCAGAGGCACCATTTATCAAATGCATTTCAATGATGAAGATAACCGACTTTTAATTACACAATCCTTTAGTCCGGTTACATTCCCAAGACGTTACACTAACAATCAAGGTCAATTACTTGAGCATTCTCCTTTTTGTGAACGCGACATCAAAACACCACAAAATTTAAAAACTTATGACGAGCATGGCGATTTCCTTGTGAAAGTAAGAAAAACAGGTTATCAATATGATTTTGTGTATGCAACACATCCATTTGACGCAATCGGTTGGGACGGTTTGGTTTACCCTTATATTTTTTCAATCCATGACTACGAGCCGATTACAGGCAGGGTTCACATGCCCCCTCCCATACACCAGCAATTTGAAGGACATAATTTTGTCATTTGTTCATTTGTCCCAAGGATGTATGACTACCATCCTCTTGCAATCCCTGCTCCCTATCACCACAGCAATGTGGATAGTGACGAAGTGCTTTATTATGTAGATGGCGAATTCATGAGCCGCAAGCATGTTGACAAAGGGATGTTTACAATTCACCCCAAAGGGATTCCGCATGGTCCACATCCGGGTACACTCGAGAAAAGTATTGGTCAAAAAGAAACACGCGAACTCGCTGTGATGATAGACACATTCAACGCCAGCTACCTAACTCAGGCGGCTCTTGACGTGGAAGATAATCAGTACTACCGCTCTTGGCTTGAATAATCTTTGACAACAGAAAAGAATATTAAATCACAAACCAGAGCTTGGAGTCTTTATGACTGGGCAAACTCTGCATTTTCACTCACCATTACGAGTGCAATTTTTCCTATTTATTTTGAAATCGTAACAGCCAGTAAAGCTGAAATGCTAAGAGTTTGGGGCATACAAATACAAAATACTGCTCTCTATTCTTTCATTCTGGCTTTTTCATTTTTAATAGTTGCACTCATCAACCCTCTGCTGTCCGGCTTATCAGATGTAGCGGGATTGAAAAAACGCTTTCTCACACTCTTCACCTTATTGGGAAGTTTATCATGTGCATTTCTCTATTTTTTTTCTGAAGAATATCTTTGGATTGGAATATCCGGGTTTGCATTATCTACGATAGGTTATGCAGGCAGCCTGGTTTTTTACAACGCCTATCTACCCGAAATATCCACCCCCGACAGATTTGACAAACTCAGTGCGCAGGGCTTTGCTATGGGTTATGCAGGCAGTATGATTTTGCTCATCATTAATCTGATTTGTATATCCTTTTTTGACACATTTGGATTTGCGGATTCAAAACAAGCTACACGATTTGCATTTTTGAGCGTGGGGATCTGGTGGGCATGTTTTGGTTTGTATTCAATATCCAAAATGCCCCATTCACCAACTGTGAACACACCACAAGGACTATTAAAAAAAGGATATCTTGAAGCCCTTCAAGTGCAGCAATCTATTAGAAAGGTGCCGGTTCAATCTAAGTTTTTGCTCGCATTCTTTTTCTACAGTATGGGCGTCCAAACGGTGATGTACATCGCCACTTTATTTGGCACTAAGGAACTGCACCTTGAAAGCAGCAAACTCATCATTGTGATTTTGCTCATTCAGTTAGTAGGTATAGCCGGTGCATATTTTTTTGCCTTTATATCCAAGATTAAAGGTACTTTCTTTTCAATCAGCATTATGCTTTTTGTTTGGATTGCAGTTTGTGTAAGCGCCTATTTTATTAAGACAGCAACCCATTTTTATATTTTAGCCGTAGCCGTAGGTGCTGTAATGGGTGGCACACAGAGTCAATCGCGTTCGGCATTTGCAAGCATCATTCCGGGCAAGAAAGACAATGCATCCTATTTTAGTTTTTATGAATTAACCGAGAAGGTAGCAATTTTCATTGGTACACTTAGCTATGGTATTCTCATTCAAATAACGGGAGGCATGCGCAATAGTGTTATTTTATTAGCTTCTTTTTTCATTGCAGGTTTATTTTTTATGTGGAAACTACAGATAGCCAACAAAAAAAATCAATGGAAACCCATGCCCTAAAAAAAGACTTCAAACAATATATATTTTATTTAGAAAATACATTACTTTTGCACCCCCGCAAATCAGGAGAACTTGCGGTTAAATTAAATAACAAACAAAATGGCAGTAAAATTAAGATTACAAAGACATGGTAGAAAGAAAAGTGCTTTCTATCACATTGTGGCGGTTGATTCACGTGCTCCAAGAGACAGTAAGACCATTGAAAAATTAGGAACTTATAATCCTAATACAAACCCTGCAACTATTGAGTTGAACCTTGATAGTGCAGTAAAATGGCTTGAAAGAGGTGCACAACCTACCGACACTACACGCGCAATCCTTTCTTACAAAGGAGCAATTTACAAAGCACACCTTAACCGTGGTGTAAAGAAAGGTGCTTTAACTCAAGAACAAGCCGATGCAAAATTTGATGCATGGTGGGAACAAAAAGTCAGCAAAGTAGAAGGCAAAAAGACTCGAGTTGTGAAGTCTAAGGCTGATATCATGGCTGAAAGATTGAAAGCTGAAACAGCGAAGAAAGAAGCAAGAAGCGCTAAAATTCTTGCTAAAAACACACCTGTAGAGGAAGTAGCGACAGAAGAGCCTACTGAAGATGTAGTAACTGATGAAACAAGCGAAGAAGTGGTTGCAGAAGTTACTCCGGCAAATGATACTACTGCTGAAACAAGCGAAGAACCTACTGCTGAATAATCAAAATAACGGATGTCAAACCGTTTAACAGCAAATATTCATTCAAAACCCACCCAAAAGGTGGGTTTTATTGTGAAAGCACATGGATTCAAAGGTGCTGTCAAAATTGCCGTTGATTCTGACGACATTTTCAATGCTATTACTCAATCGGGATTTATGCTTTTGAAAAGAGAAGGAAGATGGGTGCCCTATAAAATTGAGTCTTATAATGCTGACAATGAATATATCAAACTGGAAGACATCAACAGTGAAAAAGAAGCACAATCCATTGCCGGGCTTGATATTCAAATACATACATCTGACTTGCCTGACAATCAGGAGATAGATTATCACAACTTTATCGGGCTTGAACTCTTTAACCAGAACAATGAAAGAATTGGAATTATTAAAGAATTGATTCAAATGCCCATGCATGATTTATTGGATATTGAAATGGAGAATAAGTCTATACTCGTCCCTATTCATCATAGTCTTATTATAGATGTTGATCATTCTCTTAACAGACTTGTACTGGAAATGCACGAAGGGTTGACTGATTTATAATCCTCATTTACCATTTATAATTCTCAAATCCCTTAGTGAATGTAATTTGTTTACTAGATAAAAGGAATTTGCACAATTCTTATTTATTCCGACTACCCAACATCAACAAGACTTTCATTGCTTGCTAAAAGTGCAATGTAGAATATATACAATTAAGTATTTTGCACCAAAAGTCTGCCTGGATTAAAACTTGTGCAAACATTGATTTTATGTTTATAAAATTGAAAAAGATGAGTGAATAGCCTATGTACTTTTACCCCATGTATTATTACAATGTAACCTGCCATGCAGAACATGCCATTGAAACAAAATGGCTTGAATGGATGAAGCACACTCATATTCCTGAAGTAATGCAAACCGGTTGTTTTACAGAATGCAGAATGCTCAAACTGATTTCTCCGGAACACATTGAACACGGTCCAACTTATGCAATTCAATATCTATATAACTCTCCTACTGATTTTGACAAGTATATTGCAAAACACGCGGATGTATTAAGGGACAAGACTTTCAAAGAATTTGGAAATGCCATCCACGCTTTTAGAACCCAACTTGAAATTATTGCACAATTCTAATCTTATATGCGAATACACCTTATAGCCATTGGCGGTGCGGTTATGCACAATCTCGCTCTGGAGCTTCAATTCAGAGGTCATCATGTGAGCGGAAGTGATGACACCATATTTAGTCCTGCAAAAGAGAGATTACAAAATGCCGGGCTGCTACCCGAAAAAGAGGGTTGGTTTGAAGATAAACTCTCAAAAGATATAGACCTCATTATCCTTGGTATGCACGCCAAAGCCAACAATCCTGAGTTGCTGAAAGCCCAATCACTAGGACTCAAAATTCAATCATTTCCCGAGTTCATTGCCTCTCATGCAGCAAGCAAAACACGTATTGTAATTGCGGGGAGTCATGGCAAAACCACTACAACCGCAATGGTGATGCACAGTTTAAAACAACATCAAATCCGGTTTGACTACTTAGTAGGCTCACAACTTGAGGGATTTGAAAGAATGGTATGCCTGAGCGATGCACCTTATATGATTATTGAAGGTGATGAGTATTTATCGTCTGCACTCGATTCCAAACCTAAATTTCTACATTACAAACCGCATGCAGCCGTAATTACAGGGGTTGCGTGGGATCACATCAATGTTTTCAAAACTTATCCTGAATATGTAGAACAGTTTAATTTTTTTACGGGCAGTCTGGCACAGGGCGCAAAGTTATTTGTGCATAAAACTGTAGCTGATGAGCCCTATTTTAAAAGTAAAATCCTTTTTGAACAGTATGATGCTTTTGAGTTTGAAGATACTGAGTCCAACTCAAAAGTAATCGTTGACTCACATCAATATCCAATGAAAGTCTTTGGTGCCTTTAATTTTCAAAATATGAAAGCTGCTTCTTTGCTTTGTAAAACCATAGGTATTGAAACACAAAGTTTTCTTAACAGTATGATGTCATTTGGTGGTACGGGCAAAAGACAAGAAAAAATTTTTGAATCCGAATCTGTAATTGTCATGCGCGATTTTGCTCACTCTCCATCCAAGGTAAAAGCCGCAGTGCAGGCTGTCAGACAAAAATATGCCAATCGCCATTTTGTGTGCATGTTGGAACTACATACCTACAGCAGCTTGAACGAAGATTTCATACCACATTATCAGGATGCATTAAACTGTGCCGATGCAGCCCTTGTGTTTGTTGACAAACATGCTCTCGCGATCAAAGAGAAACCTTTCCCTAACGAAGACTTACTTAATAAAACCTTTCCAAATGCCATTATTGCCAAAAGTATCATCGATATTCAGACATTTGCAAATGAGCAGAAAACAAAAGAGCCTGCGGTATGGATGATGATGAGTTCGGGAAACTTTGCCGGTTGGAAATTTTAAAATCTGTTATTTTCTGCTGAGAAACACTTTGGTTCCTTCCGAGCAGTTTTGACAAATATCAATCTCTTTGCGCCCCAAAAAGAGTTTCTGTCTGAAGCCCATGTATTTGCGTCCCTGCCAGATTTCTGCAAACGTATTTTCATTCAAATTGCCAAAATTGTGTTTAGCGTCTTTATCAAAACAACACGGCACAACTCCTCCATCCCAGGTTACTACTGCGCTATGCCACATTTTCCAACAATGGTTTAACAGGCTGTTCTTAAAGATAAATTTACCATCAACTTTTTTGTAGCGACTTTTACTTTCCTCATCCGGTATCCAATCATCTCCGGTTTCGTAATTATAGACTTGTGCTGTTTTGATTTGCAAACCATCTACTTTGTATTTTTTTGCAAGATTTTTAATAGCAGAAATCTCATTTTGATTATGTTTAAATACAATGAACTGCCAAACCACATAAGGTGTAGAACTCTTTAGCCGTTTCTTAGCTTCAAAAATTTCTTGGGTTCCTGACAGCACTTTTTCAAGTTGTCCGCCAACTCTGTAATGCTCATAACTTTCTTGGCTGACTCCGTCTATGGAAATGATTAATCTGCTCAGTCCGCTTTTAACGGCTTCTTCTGCCATTTCTCTGTTTTTGAAAAAATGTCCGTTCGTACTGGTAATGGTATAAATTTTTTTGTCTGCCGCTAAACGTACAATTTGGTTAAAATCCTTGTTCAGGTATGGTTCTCCTTGAAAATATAAAGTAAGAAACATCAGCGTAGGCGCAAGCTCATTAATTACTTTCTCTGCCAATTCCGGCTGCAACATTCCTGTAGGGCGCGTAAAAGCCCTTAAACCGCTTGGACACTGAGGGCATCTCAGGTTGCATGAGGTGGTTGGTTCAATATTCAAGGCAGCGGGGAAATACTTTGCTTCTCGTGGAACTTGTTTACGCGCTTGTTGATATGACCTATACAGCCCAATGGCATTGACAATACGATGTCTATTCAACACTTTCATAAATTGAAAGACATCTGTCAAACGTGCTTTATACCCCATAGCACATTAGTCAAAAAGTTCGAATTTAATTTCTTTGCGCGAATAGCCCATCTCTTTGAGATTGTTCTTCGCCTCTCGCACCATACCCGACCATCCGCAAATATAAAACTGCATATTTTGTTTGCCTACAAAATCAGGGTTATTCAAATACACTTGATGCAAATATCCTTTATATCCATCCCAGTTTTCACGAGACAAAACCGGCAAATAGGCTATCCTTTTATCTTGTGCTGCAAGTGCTTCAAATTCATCTCTATAAAGTAAATCCTCTTGAGTTCTCCCGCCAAAAATCAGTATGATTTTTTCAAAAGGCAGATTGTTATTTATCAAATGATGAATCATAGACCTAAAAGGTGCTACACCGGTTCCGGTACAAATAAAACAAAAGGTTTTTCCTGCTGTTTCCTCAACTAACACAAACTTTCCCTGAGCAGCACTAAAATGGATTTTATTACCTTCTTGCATGTGAAACAGCAAGGGGCTTGCGGCACCGTCTTCTTTCAAAACTACACACAATTCAAAGGAATTGCCATTAGGTGCAGAGGCTATCGAATAGCTACGATAAGGGAACTGGTGATGTATTCCTGGAAATGAGATTATGACAAATTGACCCGGTATAAAATCAAAAGAATCTTTGTTGCTGAGTTCAACTTGATAATGTTTTACCGAAGGGGAAAGGTTTTTTACAGAACGAATAATCCCACTGTTTTCAAATTTTTCTTCCACGACTGCAAAATTAAAATTTCAAATGACATGGGATAATGAATTATTGTCAGTGAATACGTCCTTTTCTATATTCAAACTGTTTCATAATCTCTGCTTCTCCATCTAAGTAATATTGCCAGCGTTTGTCAACATAATCGGAGGGCATAATGTCTTTTGCAAGTTTGATAAACAGTGTGTAATGCCCTGCTTCAGACACCATGAATTCATGATAAAACTCTTTGAGTGCTTCATCCTGAATATGCAATGACAACAGCCTGAATCGCTCGCAACTCCGAGCTTCAATCATCGCACAGATAAGTAGTTTTTCGGTCAATGCCTCAGCTCTGCTTCCCCCTTTTTTTTCAAGCTTATAAAGTGCGTTTACATATTCATCTTTTCTCTGTGCACCTAACTTTAGATTGCGTTTTTTTAATTCTTTCAAAACTTTGCGAAAGTGCCCCCATTCCTCTGCAATTACAGGAGTTACCTCCTCTAACATATTCTCAAATTCTGAGAATTTTGAAATTACGGTAATTCCATTGGTAGCAGCTTTTTGCTCACACCATGCATGGTCTGTGAGTATTTCTTCGAGACTCATACTTGCAATGTCCACCCAACGCGGGTCTGTGGCTAATTTTAATCCTAACATGATTTATTAATACGGTATTATTAAAGTGATGTTGTTCGACACAAAACTCACAATCTTTTCTAAATAGACTGCATCTGTTTCATCAAAGTGATTAAGCTCCTTGCTGTCAATATCTAAAACTCCCCAAACAGAATTGTAACACATTACAGGAATAACAATTTCCGAGTTAGATTCCGAATTACAAGCAATATGTCCCGAAAACTCATGTACGTTTGGCACTACAATAGTTTGTTCCTGCTCCCATGCAGTGCCACAAACGCCTTTTCCTTTGGCAATTTGCGTGCAAGCAACCGGTCCTTGGAAAGCACTCAGTTGAAGTTTATTATTGATTATTTGATAAAAACCAACCCACCAAAAATCAAAATGTGTTTTGAGTATTGCTGTGATATTGGCAAGATTACCTGTCAGATGAATATCCTTATCCCAAACAGCAACGATTTCTTTCATTGCAAGTTCATATTTTTCGGCTTTTTTCATGTGAAGCATAAAGGGAAGATTAAATGATTACAAAAACAAAAGGGAAGACTGAACATCTTCCCCTTTGTGATCCCGCTGGGATTCGAACCCAGGACCCCTACATTAAAAGTGTAATGCTCTACCGGCTGAGCTACAGGATCATTTTTACAAAAATTTCAGTTGGTTTTGTACTTCCGCCCCTTCTGAAAACGTGGGTGCAAAAATAGTTTTTTATCTATTCAAAACAAGTTTGATTTTTATTTTTTTCAAGAACCTAAATTCAATCCACAATCAAACGAAGAACTTGGTGATTTACCTTTAAGATATAGACTCCTCCTTTTAATTCCGTTAGAGAAAGTTTGACTGAAAACATTTTCTCCGAGAAATCTTCTTTGGAAATCAGCACACCATTCATGGCATATATTGCAATCTGTTCAATCGGTTCTTGTTCAGATTGAATGGTAACCTCATCAAAGCTCGGGTTTGGGAATGCAATAATCTTAGGAACTTGGAAATGGATACCACCTGTACTTAGAATTCTATATGATTCTTTTACAGCTTCATAGGTATTGACCTTTCCCCATCCTGCGTTATTATTTGGAACCGCACCTGTTTTACTGTCAACAATTGCAGTTTTAGCAAGAATCTGCTTAATCTGAAATGATGTAAGCTTTGGGTTAGCTTGCAACATCAAAGCTACTGTGCCTGTTACTTGAGGTGAAGCCATTGAAGTACCTGAAAAAACCCCATAAGCAAATGTGTCAGCATTAAATTCAGTAATGGCAACCAGTCTATTCTTTGACCACCCTGGGAATTCTTGTAGAAAAATAGGGGCTGCCACATCCATACCGGGCGCTAAGATATCGGGCTTTATTCTGCCATCTGCTGTCGGACCACGACTGCTAAAAGGAGTAATATTGCCAATGGCTGAATACCCTTGGTCATTAAAAGTGTCATTAAAAATACCATAGTAAAGGTTCTTTGCAGTCATTGCGCCTGCAGTAATAACACTCTTGGAAGTCCCACCATTCTCCCCTACTGTATAATCTGTATTGCCGGCTTTGTATGTTGATGAAAAATTAATTTGATTGTATTGGTTCACAAATCGTCCTGAAGTATAACGATAAATCCCCCCTGAATTCCAAGCATGAACATCGGAGTAAGGTGATGTGATAGACAAACCAATATTGTATTTTGCCGGGTCCGGATTGGTAAGAAGCAAGCGAATATTAGGTTTCCCGTTGGGCACATAATAAGAATTGGTAAAAGTGATAATTGAAAATTTTCCGGAATCTGTGTCAAAAAATTTGGTGTCAGTTCCTGCTTTTGATGAGGATAGATAAGCGCTTTCGTACACAATATTTCCTGTTGTATCAATCAAATGTGCCGACACAGAAAAAACAGAGTTCCCACTGCCCCACATATCCACATAAACTTCTTCTTTTGGATATGAAAATCGTTCATTCTCAATTACAATAGTTTTTACAGTATCTCCTCTCAACTCAGCTTCAAAATGCATAGGGTTAGTACCTTCATTGCCAGCGGCACCCACCAGAATCAAGCCTTCGCCAATTAAATTATTGGTAGCCAAATCGAACAAAGAAGTTCCATCATGCGGACCCGTGTGCATTCCCCAGCTTAGGTTGATAACAGCAGGTTTACCCACCGACTTGGCATAATTAAAAATATAGTTATAGGCATCAATAATGGCAGGGTTTGCAATCAGATAATCGCTCATGGCACTTCCCGGCAATTGCTCATTAAAATATTTAATACTCACAAAAACAAGTTCTGCATCAGGTGCATGTCCTTGATACTTGAGGTCAGGCGAGCCTATGCCACTACCTGCCGCAATACCGGCAACGTGTGTACCATGCGTTCCGTTCAAGTCAAGGTCTGTGAAGATTTCTTCTTTCCCGATAAGTTCTGAACCGTAATCATATCCTGAGGGTGGTGTTCCTTCATCATGATTTTGCTGCCATACCCGACTTACCCTATAGGTAACACTGTCTGCTGCATAAAATGCAGGATGCTTATAATCAAACCCAATATCAACAATTCCTACAATGACCCCTTTGCCGGTAAAATTCTGTGGCAATCCATTGTTTATCCCATCGTGAACTTGGTCCACTCTCATCAATTTGCGCACAGAATCCATTTTGGCATGCGTTGCATTCAGCCTGAGTGCAGGCTCAATGGCTTCTACACCCTTTACCCCCGATAAGTATGCAAGCTGTGATTGTGGAACAAGCACGCT
The DNA here is from genome assembly GCA_023957335.1 of Bacteroidota bacterium. Classification (NCBI taxonomy): domain Bacteria; kingdom Pseudomonadati; phylum Bacteroidota; species Bacteroidota bacterium. Next base: position 174,296 of record JAMLHC010000006.1, read on the forward strand.
CCACACGTTACCCGCCTTGGTCTCAACTTTGATATGCAATTGAGTTAATTCGCTCTCATTAATTGCAGAATTGACCAGAATCAAAGTTGGAATTTCACCATTTTCATTGGCAAGCACCGGTTGTTGATTGTAATTACTTGGAGTTTGAGCTTTAAGCCCAAAATATAGAAAACAACTTAGAAAAATGAATATCGTTTTTTTCATGTGAATAATTGAATTGCAATTTTAATGGATAAGTTTCATACTGATTTTTTTTATTGAAATGAGCAAAAATCAATATCCTCTATGGGTTTATACTAATTTATAGTTTCTAAACTCACCGATGCGCCATCCGCTTAGCTTTTCTATTTTCATTAAAATTTTATTTTTAAGTGATAGGTGAGTGATATTGGGGTCTCGGTCAAAAGTCCAGTTTTGTTTGGCTATTCGTTCATGATATACTTTGGGATGTGAACCCGTAAACCTCTTTATAGAATCAATTTTCCCGTAGTCAAACTCTTGTTCAACTGCTACTTTTTCGAAAATGAATTGGTCGTCATGCCACAGTTTGCGTGCCTGAATTTGTTTAGACATTTGCTCTTGGGGATGTTTTACCCAACCATAATGAAAAATGCGAGCGTTTATTTTTTTTGCCGGTAATCTCTGATTAGCAATTCTGAAACCTTGCGCATCCATATAGGAGCGGATTTGTGGATTGTTTCTGATAATTCTCACTTCGTGTCTATACCACTTACGCGAGTCAGCAAGAAAATCATAAGAACCATAAAAATGCAAATACTCAAAGACCAAACCCTGAACCGAATTGTCATTGAGCCATTTCTGCATACTGATTCTAATGTTGTCATAATCATCCTCATGTACACATTCATCGGCTTGAATATAAAAGCACCAGTCTGATTTAGGGGAGACATGTTCTAATGCTTTGTTTGTTTCAACAGCAAGTACTTTACCGCCTTCTCTCAAAGTGTCATCCCAAACAGTTTCAACGATTTTGATTTTATCAGAATCTATGGATTGAATCAAACTTAGTGTGCCATCCGTTGACTTTCCTACAGCCACAATCATTTCGTCCACCAAAGGCAAGATAGACAATATGGCTTCTGAGACCGGATAGCCTCCTGTTACACCATTACGGATAATTGTAAAACCGCTGACAAACATATTATCAAGCGGTTTGGGATTGATTTATATTAAAATTGAGTTCGGGATTGGGTCTGATTTCTCCCACAATCAAACCTCCAAAATTTTTTGTTTCATAATGAACAAACCTTTCCAAAATAGCTGCTTGTGCTTTTGAAATTAACCCTGAATTTGAGAGTAAAGATTGTGCAACTACATATTGAATTCCCATTTTACCATCATCTACTTTTATACAAACAGCTAAGTCTTGGTTGAAAATTGACATACAATACACTCCGTCTGCTCCTGTTTTTCCAACTACATTATCACCGGCAACACCCATTAACTCAGTGCAATATCTCTTTGTACCGGCAATCATAAACGGATACGTGGTTACTGCCTCTATCATTACAGCACAGGCTTTCTGCTCTTTTTCAGGAAAGTCTATAGGGTTAATCAAGTTTTGATATGCAACCGCTTGTTTATAAACAGTATATGAAAAAATAGGCGCAGAACACCCATCAATCCCAATATGTGAATCCGAAATCGGTGTTTCGTAGTAACGTGAACAGGTTTCTGCAATGATTTTTTGAATAGTGTGTTCAGGTGAAATATAATTTTTGTGGTCCACACCAAGAAGTCTGCAAAAAAGCAAAAATCCGGTATGTTTACCTGAGCAATTATTGTGAATACTACTTGGTTTTTGTTCGCTTTTTATTAAATCTGCCTGGTCGCTTGACAACTCAGGCATTTGAGCACCACATTCCAAATCATTTTCAGTAAAACCACCCTTTGCCAATATTCTTTTTACTGTTTCAACATGTTGCTTTTCACCATTGTGCGAGCTGCATATCAAAGCAATTTCTTCCAATGTTAAATCAAATTCTTCTGCTCCCCCACGTGAAAAGAAAGGTATGTGTTGAAAAAATTTCATTGCCGAACGCGGATAGCAAACTTGTTCCACATCTCCCAGACTGAAAACAATCTTTTTTTCTTTGTTTATTACACATATCACCCCTCTGTGAAAACTCTCGACAACCTCGCCTCGCATTGATTGTACTAAAATAGGATTCGCTGTTTTATTTTTCATTGTTGATTTAGTCTTGTGGTTGGATTATATTGGCATGCCCGACATTGTTACAAGACTGCAAATGTATATTTTGGACTATGGATTGAGAAATTTAATTGCATTTCTTCCAAACGATTATTATTGGGCACTTTGTTAACTTATAACTGTGCCACATTTGACAAAAAAGGGATTATTCCTATTCAAATTCCACTATCAAAAAAATCATGCATCAGTTTTTCATTATATTTGTTGCTTCAAACTCAATCAGACGCTCCAAAATATGATTAAATATTTACTGAAATTATACTTATTTTTCCTTATCACACTGCCTTCCATTGTGTACTCGCAGAGCACCACTATCGGTTCGGGTACGTTCACATCTAATGCTTATGGTCCGATGTACACTACAACGAGTGTGAATTCGGTGAGTCGTTTTGCATATATATACAGTTCATCATTACTGGGAGAGTTAGAACATGGTGATAGCATTTGGTCTGTTAGCTTTTTCAAAGACAATACAGATGATTTAACAGGAAGTAATAACCTCAAAATTTATATCAGACCAACCTCACAAACAGATTTTGGCGCAGGAAGTTTGTCGTGGTCAAGTGAAATCAGCGGGCTTGGTTTTGTCAAAGTGTATGACAACAATCCAAACTCAGTAATGAACGGCAAACGAGGATTTATCACATTTACTTTTAGCTCCCCTTACTATTGGGATACTACTTTAGGACAAAATTTTGAAATTCTGGTTGAATACACCCAACCCAATACTCAAACCGCCCAAATCAATTGGTACTATGACAATGCTTCTACCCAATCAGGTTATCTTTCCAACCAAAATAAGTATTATTCGGCAACTAACACACTTACGCCCAGTAACACTTTAAGTTCAAGCAATGAACGCAAACCCATGATTAGGATAAATTATCCGAGATATGATGTTGAAATTGGAGTTTCGGCATTGTATTCATTGGGTAAAATTCCTGTACCTTTGGGCAACCCGGACACTGTCAAAGTGCTATTATTAAATTCCGGGAAACATGATGTGGTTGGACACCACGCTTATTTATACAGTTATGGGGCTAATGTTTTTATTGACACATTGACATTCAGCCTAAAAGCAAGTGAACAAGACTTATTTGCTTTTCCTATCAGGAACCTTCACTATATAGGGATGGACACCCTGATAGTATTGCTAGAGCCGGATGGCATTGCAAGCAACGACACCATTGACGGACTTCGTGAAGCCACTGCTTTTACATATTCATACAGAAACCTAAAAGAACCACCGGCACCCGGAGGAATAGGTTTTAACGGTGGCACCGGTGATTTTGTAGCCAAATTTATTTCATCTCAAAAGAAGGCGATTAACCAAATCAGTGTCATGTTCGGTTTCGGGAATGAGCCTTTTAGAATCGGGATTTGGGATGCAACCGGACCGCAAGGAAAGCCAGGTACACTGCTCTGGCAATCTGATTCCCAAACCTCAAAACCGGGAGAATATATTATGCCTGTATGGCCTCCCGTTTCTGTCAATGGTACTTTCTTTGTTGGGGTACGACAAATAGGCACAAACAATATTGCCTTTGGGTTTCAATACGAAGACCCAGTGAGAAATGGCACTTTCTTTGAAACTTCACCCGTTGGCTCTTCTACATGGAATGATTTCAGTCCTGATGCTCCATTTAGGTTTATGATTGAGCCCCGCATTCAAGCGGATAATGACATAACGCCAGTGTCCTTTGACTTTCCTAAAGACACACTGGTCTTTGGCACTTTTGACACGCTGGCACCGCAAGCAACCATTCGAAATATTGGAACCAACGATCAAATTATCCCGTTTGAGACTATATGTAACATCAAATACTATGGAGGTACTTTGATATACTCTTCCTCAGTGTTTGACACCTTATCATCAGGCAACAACCGTAAAGTAACTTTTGACAAATCCTTCTTCCCTACAACCACAGGTGACTATACCGTTGAAATTATCACCAAACTCACCACTGATCAATTTACGCAAAACGACACACTGAATGCCCACGTTTTAGCCGGCAAATATTCAGATGTAGGAATGACACTTGTTTTTACCCCATTTAATGGAGGAACCTATCAATACAATATAGATACAATTTTCCCGACTGTCAAAGCGGATAACTTTGGATTTGATGACAGAACCTTTCAGGTATATGGACAAATTTATGATTCTAATAATGTTTTGATGTGGCAAGACATAGCAACTAAATCAGTCAAAGGCGGACAGAGTGTAACAGTTGGCTTCAGCGAATTCATTGCACCCAAAACAAGTACTTATAAGTTCGTAACCTATACCAAAATGACAGGTGACAACGACCTACACAACGATACCATTATTAGGTATTTTATTGTGGGTATGGAAAATGATGTAGCTGCAAACTTTGCGATAGAGCCTATTTCATTATATAACTATCCTGCAAATATCACAGCCATTAAACCCAAATTGAATGTTAAAAACAAGGGTGAGTTTCATCAATTGACTTATTTCCCTGCCTATTGTTTTATATACAAAGACAATACGCTTGTATATACAGATACAGCCATGTTGCAGGTATTTATTGGAGACTCAACCAGCATTTCATTTCCTAAATCTTTCAATAATCCACCTCAAGGAAATTATCGAGCATTTTTCCAAACGGCTCTCAGCACAGACCAAGACAGGAGTAATGATACTTTAACAATATATTTTAAAGTTGGGGTTGAGAATGATGTGGAAGTAGTATCGATTGAAAGCCCTCAAAATGACAGTGCATTGCACCTTTCATACCTCTATCGCCCAAGGGTCTTGGTTCGAAATAACGGATTTAAAGACCAAAATGTGCCATTTCAAGTTGTTTTTCAAAGCTATGACAGTACAGGAGCCGTTATACAGACTCTGCTTAAAAACATTACCATTGCTGCCAATAACACTAAGTATCTTGATTTTGACAGCACATTCAACGCAAGACCCGAAGGCAGCATTTCTGTTAAATCATATACTAATTTAGGGACAGATGAAAGTCTGAACAACGATACAGCCATTATTTCATACACAGTCCAAAAGACTTTTGATTATGAAATTTGGGATAAAATCAAGAACAACCCAAGCGAAGAAATTGAAGTAAACAGAGGTTCATATAGTCCTCGCATTGTTATTCAAAACAATTCAAGATTACTCACTGATTCTGCTTTTATCTCAGTTATGATTTGGACACCGGATAATACAATCATATATAACTATATCCGCAAATCTCTTCCCTCACTTTTTGGAGGACTTGACACCATTGAGTTTCCGCCCTATTATCCTACCATGACAGGTACATATACGGTGCAAGCTTCCGGCTATCAGTCCTTAGATCAAAACCCATTCAATGATACCCTAACATTTACTTTTGAAAGTATCCTGAACAATGATTTAGAAGTAAGCGAAATTGTTACACCCAAACAGAATGACACGCTTATTATTGACAAAAACATTCCAACTTATGCAGCAGTCAAAGTTACTAATAACGGTCGCGAGCAGCCCGACAGTGTGGTTTTAAAGGTTTATTTATTAGATTCACAAAATAATGTTCTCAAATCAGATTCACAGTCCGTTTCTGCCAATTTAGTGCAATCAGCCACACAAACACTTATTTTCAACAATTTCTTTGACAATATAAATTTTGAACAGGATGCTCATTATAAAATCCATGCAAAAATTGATTATGCCTTAGACCAAATTCCTAACAACAATAAATTAATTTCTGATTTTTATGTAGTTGCAAATACTTCAACTTCTGTTATTGCCGTTTCTGACAATATTAAAGTATCCCCAAACCCATTCGATAAGTTTATCCAAATTGATTTGAATGATGCTTCATACTACACTATCACTCTTATTTCATCGGATGGAAAAACTGTTTATGAGACACGAACTACTGCTGAAAAGCAAACTTTTACCATAGCCACTGAAACATTGTCGGCAGGTGTTTATTACTTGAAACTTAACAACGGAAAACACATCTTTGCAGCCAAGTTTATAAAATTATAAATGGATTACAAAATCACACTCAACGATAAAACTGTAGCATACTCGAACAAGGGAGGCGGAGTAAAAATTAACAATACAGCCATAGTACAAACTTTTAAATGGATTAAGAAATCTGAATTGGCTTTTTTGAATGTAAACAACCATTCATACAGCGTAGCTGTAGTTCAATTAGATAAAGAAAATAAAAAAGTTACACTTCGCATCAACGGAAAAAAACTAGTTTTAAATCTGGCAGACCCAATGGATGAACTGCTCAAAGACTTAGGATTGGACAAATTATTAAACAAAGGTGCTGGTGAAGTGAAAGCACCTATGCCGGGACTGGTTCTCAAAGTATTGGTTGAACCGGGCATGCAGGTAAACAAAGGTGATTCTTTATTGATTTTGGAAGCTATGAAGATGGAAAACGTGATTAAAAGCCCTATTGATGGGGTAGTAAAAGCGATACACATAACTGACAAACAAGCGATTGAAAAAAACAAAGTTATGATTGAATTATCAGCTAACAGTTGATAATATTTTGAGTTATTAAATTACATTTGCACCACAAAAAAATGATATGAATTTCCAATTAACAGAAGAACAAGAAGCAGTAAGAGATGCAGCTCGAGACTTTGCACAGACTGAATTACTTCCCGGTGTAATAGACAGAGATATCAAAGAAGAATTCCCTAAAGTACAGATTCAAAAACTGGGAGAACTAGGTTTTATGGGAATGATGGTTTCGCCTCAATACGGTGGCAGCGGAATGGATGCAGTTTCTTACGTTCTGGCAATGGAAGAAATATCCAAAGTAGATGCCTCGGTGAGTGTCTGTATGAGTGTAAACAACTCTCTTGTTTGTTGGGGACTGGAAGAATATGGAACAGAAGAGCAAAAACAAAAATACCTTGTACCATTAGCAAAAGGCGAAGTGCATGGTGCTTTTTGTCTTTCAGAGCCTGAAGCCGGCTCTGATGCTACCTCTCAAAAAACAACAGCAGAAGACAAAGGAGATTATTATTTATTGAACGGAACCAAAAACTGGATTACAAATGGCAGTTCGGCAGATACCTATATTATAATTGCACAAACTCATCCGGATAAAGGACATCACGGGATCAACGCATTTATAGTTGAAAAAAGTTGGGAAGGTTTCCACATTGGCAAAAAAGAAGATAAAATGGGAATCAGAGCTTCCAACACACATACACTGATGTTTACTGATGTCAAAGTACCTAAGGCAAACAGAATCGGAGAAGACGGTTTCGGATTTAAATTTGCCATGAAAGTGCTTGCCGGAGGAAGAATTGGCATTGCATCTCAAGCACTAGGAATCGCATCAGGTGCTTATGAATTGGCACTTGCCTACTCTAAACAAAGAAAAGCATTTGGAACAGAAATAATGAACCACCAAGCCATCCAATTCAAATTGGCTGATATGGCTACTGAAATAGAAGCTGTCCGCCTTCTTTGTTTAAAAGCAGCTTGGCTAAAAGATCAACATCAAGATTACGGATTAGCTAGTTCTATGGCTAAACTTTATGCTGCAGAAACAGCAATGAAAGTTACTACCGAAGCCGTTCAAATACACGGAGGATATGGCTACGTTAGAGAATATCATGTTGAAAGGCTGATGCGTGATGCCAAAATTACACAGATATACGAAGGCACAAGCGAAGTACAAAAAGTGGTTATATCAAGAACCATCCTCAAATGAAAAAGTTTTTTTTAATATCCATATCATGGGTTGCTATCATAACATTTTCTTCGTGCTCCGGAGGAAATGAAAAATTGAATTCACAAGAAGAGACCGAAGTGAATGACATGATGAAGAAGGATCAAGAGAAAATGGATTCAATGAAGCGTGTGTTGGAAGAAAAATACCAAACAATCAAAGAGGAATAGTCTCTTAAAACAAGCCGCAGGGCAACATAAATCATGGAAAATGTTACCCATAAAGGTTTGAAAAAGTCATTCGGTCTTCGAATGGCAATCGTCATAGTAATCAGCTCTATTATCGGGTCGGGAGTATTCAAAAAAGTAGCTCCCATGTCTGAATCACTCGGCTCTCCCCTATTAGTCGTGGCAGCATTTGCTCTTGCAGGTTTGCTGACTTTGTTTGGCATGTGGAGTATTGCTGAGTTGGGCTCTATGTATCCGGAATCAGGTGGACCGTTTGCATGGCTTGAAAAAATCTATGGCAAAACGGTTTCATTTTTATATGGATGGGCATCATTTACAGTAATTCAGACTGCTGCCATTGCTTCTATTGCATACGTGTTTACAGGAGCCATAGGTACTTTTTTTCCACTGCCACATTTGCCTGAAGAAATTGCGTCTTTCTCAATCTTGGATATTCAACCTTTTGATAATATTGGCGCAAAACTCATTTCTTGTGCCTTGATTGTTATTCTGACCTTAGTCAATATCAGAGGAGCCAAATGGGGTGGTAATCTCAGCATGGTCTTTACTTTTATTATCATCTGCTGTATCTTGTTCATTGCGTTGCTTGCTTTTGGAAGCAAAGTTGGCAGTGTTGCTACCCTCACAAAACCTTCTTCAGTTATTTCTATCAAAGAATTAAGTTTTTGGAGTATGTTGGGGGCTATCATTATTGCAATGCGACATGCCTTTTGGGCTTATGAAGGTTGGATGGCATTGGGATTTGTGGGAGAAGAGCTGGAAAAACCCGAGAAAGATATTCCTAAGGCTGTTTCGATAGGATTGTTACTCATTGTTTCCCTATATGTATTAGTAAATGCAGCCTATTTGTATGTCATGCCCATTGATGATATTATTAGAGAAACTACTGCCGACACCAACAAAATTGCTGCCGTGCTTGTCATAGACAAAATATTTGGAACAGGGGGAGCCGGCTTGATTAGCGCCATGATATTGGTTGCAACATTTGGCTGCACCAATGCTACTATACTCGCTTCTGCCCGAATCTATTATGCAATGGCACATAAAGGGCTATTTTTTGAAAAAATTAAAAAATCTCATTCCAAATACAGTACACCACATAACTCCCTTGTTTTACAATGCGTATGGGCTTGTTTGCTGGTTTTTTCCGGCTCTTTTGATTTGCTGACCGACTTGGTTGTAATCGTTGCTTTCTCTTTTTATGGACTCATTGTTTTTGGGGTGGTTATACTTAGGTATAAAGACAAAGAAAGAATCAGACCTTACAAAACTCTCGGATACCCTATTATTCCCATTATTTTCTCCGTTTTTTGTGTCATATTGCTGGCAGTTACTTTCATTGACTCACCCACTCAGTCACTTACCGGGATGTTTCTTATTTTCTCCGGTCTGCCCTTTTATTACTATTGGAAAAAGAAATTAAAGACTACACCACAGAAGCAATTGTAGCAAAGGATATCGTACAGTTTATTTCTTTTTGTAAACAACTCCCTAAGGATAGTAATGTTGCACCGGTTGTAATAGTATCATCCACAATCAACACGTGCTTGTTTTGTAGTCCATGATTGGTTGTGATACGAAAAATGTCTTTAACATTATTATGTCTTTCAGAAGCGGAAACTTTGGTTTGAGATATATTGTTTACCACCCTTTCTACTGCATGGTTCATCATGGGCAATCCCAACACCTCCGACATTCCTTTCACGATATACTCTGATTGGTTATAACCTCTTTGCACCAATTTTTTTGGGTGCAATGGTAGCGGAATAATACCCTCAATGCCCTCTATAAATGCAGTTTCTCTTAGTTTTTCACCAAACTTACGCCCCAAATATACCCCTACCCCTTTATTGCCATAGTATTTCATTTGATGCATCATTCCTTGAACTATTCCCTTCTTATTAAATTTCAAGTATGATGCAGCATTCTTGAAATCAAGCTTACCCCAAAATATCTTTGCCACAGGATTATCGCTCATCATATAATAATCAGTAACAGGCAACTCCATTTCGCAATCAGGACAAATAATCAAATTGTTTTGAGGCAAAATAGCTTCACATCCGGGGCAAAGATTCGGATAGACAGAATGGATGATGCTATTTATTATTTTGACTTTCTCCATCAAAAACAGATTTGGAACATAAAGACTAATTTTGCAAACACGAAGATAAAGCAATCAAATGTTTGAAAATCAGGAAAAATCAAAAATAGAATTATTGGGCGAGTTCGGTTTAATAGACCACTTAACAGGAATTTTTCATAACACACAACCCTCTACCATCAAAGGAGTCGGAGATGATGCAGCCGTGATTGATTGCGGTGAAAAGTATATGCTTGTGAGCAATGATATTTTGTTAGAAGGCGTTCATTTTGATTTCGTTTATACACCATTGAAACACTTGGGCTACAAGGCTGTATCAAGCAATATTTCTGACATAGCTGCCATGAACGGCAAAGCCACTCAGATTGTGGTTTCCATTGGTTTGAGCAGCAAGATTACGCTCGAAGCCATTGAGGAAGTATATGCGGGAATCCATGCAGCTTGTGAACATTACGAAGTAGATTTAGTGGGTGGCGACACTTCATCCTCCAGCAAGGGCCTTTTTATTTCCATTACAGCCATTGGTTTTGCGGACAAAAACAAAATCACTTATCGCAAAGGGGCAAAAAAGGCAGAATTGGTTTGTGTTAGCGGAGACTTAGGAGCTGCCTATACCGGGTATATGTTATTAGAAAGGGAGAAGCGTCTTTTTATGGAAAACCCTGATGTACAACCGGACATGGAAGGCAATGATTATATCCTTCAAAGACAATTGAAACCGGAAGCAAGAGTTGACATTATTTCTCTTCTAAACAAGTTAAATATCACCCCTTCGTCAATGATTGACGTTTCAGATGGAATCAGTAGCGAACTGCATCATTTATCCAAACATTCTGAACTTGGCTTTGTGATTTATGAAGACAAACTGCCGATTGACCAAGCCACATTTGACAAAGCCAGAGAACTGGGTTTAGACCCCACTGTTTGCGCACTCAATGGAGGCGAGGATTATGAGTTGCTATTCACGCTGAAGCAGGAAGATTATGATAAAATAAAAAACAATGCGGATATTAGTATAATTGGTTATGCAACTGATTTGAGCGAAGGTATCTGTATGATTTCGCGCAATGGCAATAAACATAAATTAGAGGCGCAAGGCTGGCAACATGTTTAGTTGTCATAGGCAAACTTTGCCATTACAGCCATCAATGCTGCAGTTTCAGTTCTGAAACGTTGTTTGCCTAAACTAATGGGCTGAAAACCCGCCTGAATTGCGTTTTGATATTCTTCGGGTGTAAAATCACCTTCAGGACCCACTAAGATACATATCTCTTTTTGTACTTTCAAAGCAGACAAGGGTTGTATCCCATCCAAGTCAGGGCAAGCGGCTATGAATTTGGCTTGGGCTTTACAGGATTGAATAAAATCCAAAAACTTACTTTCATTGATTTCAGGTAACAATAATTGTCCGCTTTGTTTTGCGGCAGCAACCGCAATTTTTTCAAGTCTTTCCACATTGGTATGCTTGCGTTCTGTGCGTTGTGTATAGATAAGTGTAAGCCGGTGAATGCCCGTTTCAATGGCTTTTTCAAGCAACCATTCAATTCTATCCGCGCTTTTGGTGGGCGCAACTGCCAAATGAAATTTATAATTGAGTGTGGGTGTTGCGTGAGTTTCAGCAAGCATTTTTACTTCTCCGGTTTTGTTAGTGTTGAGTTCAACTTCTGCTTCCCACAAACATCCTTTGCCATTTAACACACCTATCTTATCACCTACTTGCTTGCGCATTACACGCATACAATGTGCAATTTCATCTTTGCTTAATACAAGCTTACCTTCGGCATTAATATCCCCAAAAAAATTATCCATTCACATTACAAATTTATTCAATTAGCATTTGTTTAAATCATAATCCGCTTATTAACTCACTTTCTAATCTCCGGATTCTTGACAGAATTGAGCACTTAGATTCAATTTCAGAATCTCTCTTATTTCTGATTGTTTCAGCTTTCTTATAAAGCGGGTGATTGTCATCCATATACGGACAATAACCATAAAGGACATCCGGTCTGTGATATTGTAACTCACTACCCTTCTCTTTATCTAACACAATACAAACCGAGTCAATTTCAGCATACACGAGCGAAAGTTGCTGAGAATAATACTCATTCAATGAATCTGATTTTGCAATTTCATTTAAAATTGCTGCATAAGTTACCTTATTTGATTCCAACAACTTAAAGATTTTATTGCTTACATATTGAAAGTCAAGCTCATTGAGCATAATCTCATCCAAGTCCTCCGGTTTTGAGCCTGTCATCAAATTAGCCAGATATTTTTGATAAGATTTTCTGCCTTGATTAATCTCAAAAAGGTTCTCAAAGAAATCTCTCTGCGAAGCGGAAAGACTTTTGCCTTGTTTGATTTTATCCCACACTAATGGCAGGTTATCAGCATTTATATACTTATCCTTGTAAGGGTTACAAGCCATTAGAAGTAATGAAATACTAACGAATAAATAGTTTTTCAAAGTAATATTTAACCAACTTTTACTCCATGACACTCATTCAAAAACGCTTGCCAATCCTTGTATTTTTCATCGGTCAGGACTCTCGGAAATTTGTTTTGCGACCCTGTTCTTCCTTGACGCTCCATCCATTGAAGAAAAGTGTCATTAGGTATTAAAGTAACCATAATATTTTTTAAAGCATGAAGCCTTTCGGTTGCATAGTCGTCATTGAGCGATTTCAAAGTGTCGTCAAGTAATTTTCTAACTTCATCTTCATTTACATTATCACCGTTTACACCGATATACCATTGATGAGCAAAGAAATTTTCGTAAGGAACTCCTTTGACCGTAAACTCAATAAAATTTGTGTTCAATTTCTCTGATACGATTTGAAGCGCTTGGTTCATATTGCCGACAGATAAGTGCTCACCACACATACTCAAAAAATGTTTAGTTCTTCCTGTAATTTTAATTTCACAATTTTCTACATCCACAAATTTGACCACATCGCCAATCATATAACGCCATGCCCCAGCACAAGTAGTAAGCAAAATTGCATATTCGACTCCTTCTTCTACCTCAGTAATGGGAACAACAGTAGGATGTTCTACCAACTCCCCATGCACATTAAAGTTATTGCTATCAAAAGGAATAAACTCATAAAACATTTCATTTCTAAAGATTAGTTTCATACCTTTTGAATTAAGTTTGTGCTGAAAAGCAACAAACCCTTCCGAAGCGAGATATGTTTCAAAATACATAATGGGTTTGCCCATCAGTGCATCGAAACTTTTTCTATAAGGAGATAAAGCAACCCCTCCATGAACAAATACAGACAAATTAGGCCAAATTTCATGAATATTATTGAGGTTATATGTCTTGATAATATTCTCAAAAAGTAGTTGAATCCATGCTGGAACACCCGCTACCATTACTACATCCCATTTTTTGGCATCCGAAGTAATTTTATCTATCTTTTCTTGCCAATTTTTAGTACCTCTCACCTCCATGCTGGGCTTGGAAAAACGTTCCATCCAGAAGGGAACATTTTGAGTTGTAATCCCACTCAAATCACCGGAGAACACACTTCCATTAAAGTGTAAATCAGTGCTGCCGCCAATCATCAAATAATGTTTAGCTAAGTAATCTTTAGGCAAATCTGTTAATGCAATATTTACAATCTGTCTAATACCGCCTTTTTTGATAGCCTTTAACATATCAGCTGTAACGGGTATATATTTACTTGCACCTTCAGAAGTTCCCGAACTCAGTGCAAAATATTCCACTTTGCCGGGCCAGGTAATGTTTTCTTCATTATTATATTCTCTTTGCCACCATGGAAACATTTTGGAGTAATCCGAAAGTGGTACTTCCTGAGAAAATGCTTTGTAAACATCCTTGCTCTCAAGAATGGCACTAAAATTATAGTGCCTTCCAAATGCAGTATTTTTGGCTTTTGTCAAAAGCTTTTTTAAAGTTCTTTTTTGAGACGTACCCGCTTTCACCTTATTTAGCAATAAAGCCGTAGAAATTTCTTTACCTCTATTTAAAATCTGACCTATGATTTTCATTTCTTTGCAGCCTTATATCTGTCCAACAATCAATACCTAACAACACGTAGGCAATATTAGAGAAAAAAAAGAAATGAGTAGTGAGTTATTAAAAAAATGGGGACAAGTAACCAATTTCATTTCAGAACGTTTTGAACACAAACAACCTGACCTCAATGCGATTCTGTTTATTATTGGTGTGCGAGAGTTTGGAGTGCTGTTAGAAAAAAATTTTTCTAAGGATGAGAAAGTTTCGCTCATGCACATTGCAACCTGTAAAATACTGAGCTATTCAGGTTATTATGAGTTAGAAGGTATTGATACAGAAGGTTGGCCCCAATGGAAATCAATTAAATCAATTCCTATACTTGATATATCAGAACAAGAGCTATTTTTGAAGCAGCATATTATCGAGTATTTTGACAAAGAAGAAATTATTGCATTTTAAATAAAAATTTATGAGAAAACATTTTTTAACTTATGCCATTGCCGGAGCCATACTATGTATGACGGCTTGTGCCAACACAAAAGTAGAGCCGGTAACCAATGAAGTTACTGCGAATTCTAATTCCCCTACATCTGCACAACCGGTGTCTGAAAGCAGTTCCACAAGTCCTGCGGACAAAACACCTGTAAAAGTGGAGGTTACTAAAAAGAACAATCAGTATTACGTTATGAACAACAATAAAGAAATAAACCTCAAAGAAGGTATGTATGCAAAGATTCAGACAAACAAAGGAGACATTTTGCTGGAGCTTGAATTTAAGAAAACTCCTATGACTGTTGCCAACTTTGTAGGATTAGCCGAAGGCACTATCAAAAACAATAGTTTTGGAGCCGGTCAGGCTTTCTATGACGGTCTAAAATTCCACCGTGTTATAGCCAATTTCATGATTCAAGGTGGCGATCCACAAGGAACAGGTGCGGGTGGACCCGGATATAGTTTTGAAGATGAATTTGCAGATGACTTAAAACATACCGGACCCGGAATCCTCTCCATGGCAAATGCAGGTCCTGCCACGAACGGTAGCCAATTTTTTATTACACACGTTGCTACTCCTTGGTTAGACGGAAAACACACTGTTTTTGGGCATGTTATAGACGGACAAGAAGTTGTAAATGCTGTTCAACAAGGGGATGTAATGGAACATGTTTCTATTATCAGAATAGGCAAAGATGCTGAGAACTTCAAAGCTGCCGAAGTGTTTGAATATGAAAAAACCCATGTAGCCGAAAAAAATGCAAAGCGTGAAGCAGAGCTCAAAAAGAAAGCAGACGAAGCTATTGCTAAAATGTCTAAAGGTGCAAAAACAACTCCAAGCGGTTTGAAATATGTAATCAAAAAACAAGGCAAAGGCGCAACTGCAAAAGCCGGACAAACTATTACTTGTCATTATACACTTACCCTACCGGACGGAAGAAAACTTGATTCTTCACTCGACAGAAATGAGCCATTCAAATTCCAAGTGGGTACAGGTCAAGTAATACCAGGTTGGGACGAAGGCATGATGCTTCTAAACCCCGGTACAGAAGCTATTCTCATTATTCCTCCTGCTTTAGGTTATGGAGCACAAGGAGCACAAGGAGTTGTCCCTCCCAATGCCACACTTATTTTTGATGTGAAAATTATCAGTATCGAATAATATACGTTTAAAATATCATAACAAAAAACCCATGTCAAAGCATGGGTTTTTTTGTTATATGAATTTAAACAAAGTGATAAATAAGTAAGGATACGAAAGATAGAACAAATACGTCCAGAGAAGCAAGACTAAAACGGAATAAAAAATATACCATCCTGCTTTATTTCTCAATAAATAATTGAGTTCGCTATCCAATTCGTCAGAGTTAGATTTCAGCCTTTTGTGCAATATTATCGCCATGAATAATGAAGCTAATGGCATTATAAATAAAGCATTCACCATCATGCGAAAACGTCTTTTTAATTTTGCATCATGAACAGGATTTTCAGTATCGTAATATCGAGGTCCTTCGCGATATAGGAATGACATTACTTTACCCATTTTTATAAAACGCCAAATAGACACACCGGTGAGTATAAACATAGTGAGATAAAATGGATGTAAAACTGCTGTTGTAACACCAACACTGACAAGGGTTCCTGCTAAAATGACCGCAGTTAATGCAAGTACAAAAACAATCACGGTTGCGATGCTTACTTTTTCTATATTCTTTTTTGCATTTTCATATCCGGGCACATAATCTTCTTGATCGCTTACAAGTGTATCCGAATCTCTTTTAGGTTGGATTGTATCCACCACAGACATCCTACCTATGACTCTTTTAATCGTGTCCTTAGGAATGACTTGAATTATGGGACTTGTTTTTGGAATAGAACTATCTTGAAATGCATCATAAGGCTGTAACGAACTAATAGCAACTGACTTCCACGCCTTTGGTGTATTTTTTTTCTCCGGTGCTTGCTTTGAGGTAGAAAATCGGACAGACCATCCATTGCTATACCTGCGTTTGCTCATCTCAAAAGCACAAGAACTCATCAGTAAAATTGCAAGTAAAGAGATGATATATATTTGAAGTGATGCTTTTCTCATTACCTTTTATTTTTAAAAAAATCTTGCATTAGTAAAGCACATTCTTGCTGTTTAATGTTCCCTACAATATTAATCTTATTTGCAAATTGAGAAGGCAGGAAAACAGAAAATCCGGTTTTAGGCTCAGATGCTCCAAATACAACTTTAGTAATACGTGAGGCTTTCAGCGCACCCATACACATCACACACGGTTCGAGCGTAACATACATGGTACATTCTTCCAAATATTTACTGCCTATATAACCGGAAGCAGCCGTAATGGCAATCATTTCCGCATGAGCCGTAATGTCTTTGAGCTTTTCGGTTTGATTATAGCCCTTTCCTATTATCTTATTTTCATGAACAATGACCGCTCCAATGGGAACCTCATCATCATCAAAAGCTTTTTGAGCTTCCTTGAGTGCTATCTCCATGAAGTATTCATCCGATAAGATGTTTTCCATTACTGCTTCTTGTCTTTAGCTTTGATAATTAGACGCAAAGATGGGTCATAGGTGAAATATTGCCAAACCCAATTTATCACAATAAAAAATTTATTTTTAACACCAATGATGGATAAAAGGTGCACTGCCATCCATACAAACCAAGCGATAAATCCATTTAATTTTAATTTCTTCAAATCCGCAACTGCTTTATTTCTGCCGACAGTGGCGAGACTTCCTTTGTCCTGATATTCAAATGCAAGCATTTGTTTGGCAGTAAGCGAATTCACCATGTTGCGGGCAAGATTGTCTGCTTGTTGCAGTGCTACTTGTGCTACCTGTGGATGTCCTTTTGGATATTGTTCGGTTTCCATTTGGGCGATATCACCTATGGCATAGATACCTTCTGTTCCCTTTACTGCATTAAACTCATCTACTATCAATCTCAAACTCTTAGAGTATAACTCATCCTGCAAGCCTTGTATTATACTCCCTTTAACTCCTGCCGCCCAAATCAATGTATTGCTGTGCAATGAATTCCCATCACTCAATTCAACTTTTTTCCCGTCAAAGTCTTTCACTGCAATACCTTTCATCACTGTAACTCCTAACTTTTCTAAATATGTTTGTACAGTGTTACCTGACTTCTCTGACATGGCTCCCAGCAACTTAGGACTTGCTTCGATGAGATACACTTTCATATCTTGAAAATTAATCTCTGTATAATCCTTTGGCAGGATTTTATTTCTCATTTCGGAGATTGCCCCTGCTAATTCCACGCCCGTGGGACCTCCCCCCACAATCACAACATTCAATAACTGATCTTTCTCCACAGCAGTAGAAGCATTCAATGCTTTTTCATAATTCTGCAAAAGTGTGTTTCTGAGCAACAAAGCTTCTGACACCGATTTCATTGAATATGCATTTTGTTCTATGATTGAATTATTAAAAAAATTGGTAACTGCACCATACGCCAAAACCAAATAATCGTAGGGAATCTCTCCAATTTCCGTTGTAATGGTTTTGTTTGCTTGATTTACACCTGTTACTCGCGTAAAGCGCATATAAACATTCCATTTTTTCTGAAAAACTTTTCTAAGTGGAAAGCAAATATTACTTGGCTCAAGTCCCGATGTTGCAACTTGATACAGCAAAGGTTGAAATTGATGATAGTTGTTTTTATCTATTAAAATGACTTGAAATAAGTCTATCGGGAGTCGTTTTGCTAACTTCAATCCTGCAAATCCTGCTCCCACAATCAATACTCGTTTTTGTTTGCCTTTTAATGGAGGTAAGTTCATAGCTGAAAAATATATCGGTGCGAAATTAGAAAGAATAGCCTCCCAATATCTTTTAAATCGATATTAATCGAAGTTGACGGCTTCAATCACAATAAGTAATTGAATATTTTGTTGGAACTGTTAGCGCAAATAACACAAATAGTATTTTCTGACTGTTTTTTGCAAAGCAGACAAGTTGTAATTATCGGATACTTCAGTTACATCCACCACTGCCCCATTCTTCCTGATAATTTTAATAGACTCCGGACTGTCTTGCATATATGCATTGTTTTCTAAAATGCCGGTTTGAATAAAATAGGATACCGATTGGGAATCTATTTTGAATTTATGAATTGCTTCAGATTGTTTGTCTAATAATTCTTTCTCTGAAAATGGATGAGTAGAAATTTCAATCTTAGGTAAGTGTCTGTTAACATAGCACTTTGCAAGGAAAGATAAAATTTTATCCGAGTCAAATTGCCACTGTTTGATACTCACATCCAACTCTGCATCATCAAGCAAGACAAATCGTTCAAGCCAAACTTCAATTTCGTCTTCAAACTTTTTCTCGTTAGGTTTGTTATATAGAAATGTTTGTAAAGCCGGAGTAGCATAGATAACATTCCCTTCATTTGCCAGCGTCCGCGCCCTCAACAACACTTGCTTTAAGAGAATATCCGCAGATACAACTGCCTTGTGTAAGTAAACTTGCCAATACATGAGTCTGCGAGCAATGATGAATTTTTCTATACTGTAAATTCCCTTTTCTTCTATCACCAACTGATTGTCTTTCACATTGAGCATATTGATGATTCTATCTGCACTCACAACACCTTCGCTCACACCGGTATAAAAACTATCCCTGCTCAAATAATCAAGTCTATCCATGTCTAATTGGCTGGAGATAAGTTGATGAAGATACTTTTTGGGATATTTATCCTTAAAAATCTTGATGCAGAGAGATAATTTGCCATCAAATTCCTCATTCATTTTTTCCATCATCAAAGTTGAGATGCGTTCGTGGTGAAGGTCTTTAACTAAAATATATTCCAAAGCATGTGAGAAAGGTCCATGACCAATATCATGCAATAAAATGGCGGCACAAGTAGCTTCGTATTCTTCATCCGTAATTTCATTACCTTTTTGTTTGAGTACATCCAATGCCCTGCACATGAGTTGCAAAGCACCCAATGCGTGATGAAACCTTGTATGAGTTGCTCCGGGATAAACCAAATCCGCAAGCCCCAGTTGTTTAATTCTTCTAAGCCTTTGGAAATACGGATGTTCAACCAAATCAAAAATTAAATCAGAAGGCAAAGTCAAAAAACCATAGACCGGGTCATTGACAATTTTTCTTTTATTTTTTAAAACCATTTTTCGTGTCCAAATATATACCTAATAACAGTCGCTCCACTATCTGACCATAAGATTACACCCCCTTACTTCGCTCATATCAACCCTGCCAAGAATCTCAAACGAGCCATCCTGATGTATATTGCATAAATCCGATAAAGCCAAGAATGCACATGAATGTACATTTGCCAAGTCAATTACATTGACAGCTTTATTTCGTCCAAATTCCGCAATCTCAAAAGGGTCGTTCAATTCCCTGCCCAGCACTCTTACATGGGGCGGACAGTGAAACAATCCTTCGGCTTTGCTGTAACACTGGCTCATCATTTCGGTCATGCCATATTCGGATGCAATGTTGCTAACTCCTAATTTTTGCTTCAAGACTGCATATAGTTCAGCTCTTGTTAGTTCTTTTCTGCGCCCTTTCATTCCTCCGGTTTCTATGATGACAGTCTTTGATAATTTTCCTTGAAACACTTCTGCAAAATCAAGCAGAGCAAAGGTTACACCCCACAAGACAGTAGGAATACCATCATCCTCATTGGTTAGCAGCAACTTTTCCAATTCCTCAAATTCATTCAAATAAAAACCACTTTGGGTATATTGTGAATTGTCAATAAAATGTTGCATCATAGCTATTAACGATGAACCCTCACGTTCTAAATAAGATGGCAGCAAGGCTAAATGACAATATTTTCTATAATCTCCCAAAAAAGGCTGAAAACACAATTCGGTCGTTGTGAGGTAATCGTCTATGCTCTTGACATAGTGCGTGCTATAGCCTTGTCCGCTTGTTCGACTGCTGGTAAACGTGCATGCAGACTCAAATTGACCTGAAACGATTTTATGTTCTTTGAAAAACTCAACAGGCAAACATGGGATTTGCGCATAATGGTTGATTTTATGAGGATTTACTCCTATCAAATTGACATATTGTTGATACACCTTATTATGCTCGTACTGCCAGAGAAATAAAGTAAGTGCAACTCGGTTAAAATCGTGATTATCGCTTAGTTTTGCATTCAGAATGTCGTTTAAGTCGGGATACATAGAAATTGCGTTGGCAAAGATAACATTGCTTTGGAGTCTTTTTGTTGTTATGAGTTGCAATAAAGAACCCTTGTCAAATTCTATCACACCGGAACTATCGCTCACATCCGCACAAGTCCTTCCCCATCCAATTTTGCCCGTTGATTCAATCATCATTCTCACATTCAGCTATGCAGATGCAGACGGAGATATCGGCATACCGGAATCTGACACCCTTTCCGGCTCTGATTTCATCATTCGTTATTTTGAAATTCAAGACGGAGAGCCACATTCGTACATCATTCCATTGAGCGCAAATGACACATTGAATTTCAACCAACGTCTGCCTTCGCTCACACCGCAAGGCAAAGACAAATCAATCAAAGGCACATTTACAGTCAGAATCCCGGCTACACCTTTTCCAGGCTACACCCCTGATTCCGTAATGTTTCAATGCCGGCTATTTGACCGTGCCGGTAACGGGAGCCAAGAAGTGCAAACTCCCATTTTATCCCTCAAACATTAAGCGAATTGTATCGCATAGCACCATGTCGCAAATGTATTTTTCCAATCAGCTACATGACATACTGAGCAACCTAAGACCCATGTATAGCAAAGGTTATTTATAATTTAAAAAATATTTTCGAACACTCCTTGTTAGTTATAAAACAAATATTACTTTTGCACCTCCTCAAAAAGGGATGAACAATGGCCCGTTCGTCTATCGGTTAGGACACCAGATTTTCATTCTGGTAAGAGGGGTTCGATTCCCCTACGGGCTACTGAACAAGAAAGGTCGTCAGAAATGATGACCTTTTATGTTTCATTGACGGTAAAGTATCAGTTTGGAGGGTGGGCTAAAATGTCCTTGCTGTGCAGGCGAAAGCTGTATCAAAAACGGAAAGACCACCAATAGCAGGCAGCAATACAAATGTAAAAGCTGTTTATCGGGTAAAAACAATTCGGCTCTAATAGCATAGAAAGTCACAACCTCACGGTAAAAACTCACCAGAAAGGCAAATTTGCAGGACTATCTGCTTTTCAAGAAATGCGACAATGCTGCTAGCCGTGCTTAGAATCTATTTTTTGAGCTGAATGATCCCGTGAATGGATTTATTTATACTGAATGAAGTAAAATAAATGGCTATTCATTGCTTTCAAACAGTTCGTGCAATTTTTGTTGTAACAATTTTTTGTCTGGCAGTTGTGTTTGGTATTCGGAAACCATTGTAGGCGAAAGGCTGCGGCTCAATGCATATTCAACCACTTCACTGTCTTTTCCTTTGCAAAGCAATATGCCAATGCTTGGATTTTCGTTTTTCTTTTTTACGTCCCTGTCCAATGCTTCCAAATAGAAATTTAACTGCCCCAAATGTTCGGGTTGAAATTCGTCTGCTTTTAATTCAAAGGCTACCAAACATTGTAAGTCCCGATGATAAAATAACAAGTCTATGTAAAAATCTCTGTTACCTACCTGTACCCTAAATTCTTCATCAATGAAAATAAAATCTTTGCCCAATTCAAGGACAAAGTTCTTCATCTGCTTTACTAATCCTTTTTGCAAATCACTTTCGTTATGTAGTTGTGATAGGTTCAGAAACTCAAATACATAACTATCTTTGAATGCCTTTGTCATGTCGGTATTAAATTCTCTCGGCACTGTCGAAAGATTTGCGTTGCCTATCATAACTCGTTCAAAAACAGAACTGTTTATTTGTCTGTCCAATTCTCGTGAACTATATTTTTCCTGAATGGTAAGACGTAAATAAAACTCCCTTTCTTCTTCCGATTTTGTCCTGCCTATAATTGTGAGGTTGTTCGTCCAACTGATTTCTCTCAGCAGTGCCGAGAGTTTTGGAAACTCTTTGTAGGCTTCATAAAATTGCTTCATTCGCCAAAGATTTTTATCTGAAAAACCTTTTATTTCAGGCTCGTTGCGTTGTATGTGTTCTGCCAATTCTTTTACAACCGACTGCCCCCATTCTGCACTTTCAACCCTTTTGCTTATGTATTCGCCTACATTCCAATAAAGATTTATCAGTTCGGCATTAACAGATTTCAAGGCATTTGTCCGTGATTGCTTAATGAGTTGTATGATGTCCGAAAACTGTTCGTCCATATCAATTATTGTATGTCGCAAAGATACGAATACTGATTGTGCATGTGCTTAAAAAGGTTCGACACTTTATTTATATGGGCTACTAAATAGGAAAGGTCGTCAGAAATGGCGACCTTTTTTGTTTGGCACAAATCAAAATGTTGTAAATTTGAAACCTATGATTTCACTATTCAGAAGTATCTTACTTTTATTTGTTTTTGCCGGTTGGCTCCATTTCTCCGCTTACTCTCAAAACCACAAAGATTCAGTAAAACAAAACAAATACATACAATTTACAGGTATTGTTGTTACATCAGACAGTATCAAACCCATTCCTTTTGTACATATCATTGTCAAAGACAAACCTTATGGAGATTACAGCGATTTCTCGGGCAAGTTTTCCTTTGTTGCTGAAAAAGGAGATACAGTTTTCTTTTCTCACATTCAATACAAACGAGCATTCTTTGTTATTCCCGACACCCTTAGCGATTATAAATATCATATTATTGAATCACTAACTTCGGACACTGTGTATTTGAACGGTGTTGTCGTGAGTCCTGTTCCCAACCGCAATACTTTTGATCAATTTTTCCTGACCGCAAACATTCCACAAGATAAAATGGATATTGCCAAAAAAAATCTTGAACGAGAGGCATTTAAAGACGCTGCTTTTAAAATGGGAATGGATGAAAAAGAAAATTATCAAGCCTATATCCGCTACCAGAATCAGAAACAATATTACCAAGGCACTATGCCTTCCATCACATTAATGAATCCATTTGCTTGGGCACAATTCTTTGAAGCATGGAACAGAGGTGATTTCAAAAGTCATAAACCCTCTTCGGATTCCAAGAAAACAGAGAAAAAGCAAGGCAAGAAAAATGACGAACAAAAGTAATATCGGATATACATCAAGAATATTTTTTCAAAATTCAAGTTACCTTTGAGGCGTGAAATTAAATACAATACGCCTATACACTCTACATTTACTCACCTTTCTCCTCATACTGCCTAATCTTCATGCACAAGTCCGACTGAGCAATGAGAGTAAGGATTTCTTTCAAAAAATTGTCAAAGATTACATTTTCATAGAATCTTCCGGCAATACTATCTCACAAGAGTTGCAAGATGAATACAAATGCTTTTTTACGATGAACGGTATTTGGTATATTAATTTGCAAGGTTTGGTCAATACTGAATTTGATGAACAAGCACTTATTAATCAAGGTATTATTATTTCATCAAAAATGGGAAAAGTAATCAGTATAAAGGCTCCTTTACAAACAGTCAAACAAATAGAAACTCTGCCCGGTATAGATTATCTTGAATTGCCTGCTGATTTTCAACCTTTTTTGGATAGGGCTGTGGGAGATGTTCGAGCAGATTCCGTTCATCTGGGAATAGATTTACCAAAAGCTTATTCGGGAAAAGATGTCATTATCGGCATTATAGACTGGGGCTTTGACTATACACACCCTATTTTTTATGATACTTCGCTCAGCCGTTACCGCATTATTGCAGCTTGGGATCAATATAAAAACTCAGGACCCGCACCAGCTAAATATGGTTACGGCACGGTACGATTTGGACAAGACGAATTGCTGGCTGCCGGTTCGGACACCGCTTATGGAAGTATATATGAAACGCATGGAACGCACGTTGCAGGTATTGCAGGTAGCGGAGGTGCAGGCATTCAACTGTTTGGAATGGCTTATGACTGCGATTTTCTGTTGGTACAACCCGATTGGAAGAAAAGTACTTTTTTAGATTGTGTGGATTGGCTACATGAAATGGCTAAAGAAAGAGGTAAGCGACTGGTAATCAACATGAGTTTTGGCAGTTATCACATGGCTACACTGGATACTTTTGGTATTTATCACCAAGTAATTAAAGAATACACTAATAAAGGTGTAGTGCTTGTGGCTTCAGCGGGGAACAATGGCAACAGCAAAATGCATATTCGCAAAACCTTTCACGGTGACGAAATGACAACACAAATCAATTTCTACCCTTTGAATACTTCATTCCCCAACTATTGGGGACAATATGTCTTAGCTTGGGGCGAACCCGATAAATCATTTGAATGTGCATTGGATATTTACAATGGTAATACGAGAATCTATACCGGCAATTATTTCAATTCAAACGACAATATAAACTTTGAAGACAATATCAAACTTTTTGGGAACTCCATGTATTTCAAAGTGCAAACGGAAAAATCTTACCCTTTGAATCATAAACCCAAAATGAGTTTCACCATTCGCAAAACCAATGATACATGGAAAATCGTACTGCGTTCGAAAGCCGAAAATGGTACCGTTCACTATTGGAATATTATTCAAACTACCGGCAGCACAAGCAATACAGGACTAAATTTTCTATCTTCTCAGCCCGGATGGGAAAAGGGTAATGATTCCTTTGCGGTGAGTGACCCCGCCAGCACTCCTTATGTTATTTCGGTTGCTGCACATATAGCAGAGTATAGATCCGGCAATAACACAACGCCCGGTGCTATTGCAGATTTCAGCAGTCACGGACCTACGATAGACAATCTACCCAAGCCCAATATCAGTGCACCCGGTTATCAAGTACTATCTTCCATTTCTACCTATACCACACAGCCTTACACCTTGGTCAAAACCGTTGATTTTAAAAGCAAAACATATCCCTTTGCACGCTTGAGCGGAACCTCTATGTCGGGACCATGCGTTACAGGGGTTGTTGCATTATTATTGGAAGCCAATCCCGAATTATCACCTGCACAGATTATGTCGATCCTCATGAAAACTGCCTATCAAGACAGTAAAACAGGTGAATTAATTCCTCCATTCGGAAATAATATTTGGGGTATAGGTAAAACAGACGCGTATGCCGGAATCAAATTATCATTAAGCACCCAAGGAATTATTTATAAATATGGCAAAAAACTGCTCTATCCCAATCCGGTAGATGGAATACTTTTCTATGAAGGTACAAAATACGATGAACTGTACGAAGTCATAGTATCTGACATTTTAGGCAAAACAGTATTTGAAGGAAAAATTGGCGCTCAGCAACCCATCAATATTTCCAATTTGTTAGACGGACTTTATATAGTTCGAATATTGGACGGAGAATGGTCAACCCGGAAAATTATTGTTACGAATCACCATTAAGCATGAAAAAACACTACGGGGCAATCATTCTTATACTTTTACTTGTTTCCATTTTCACGAGCTGCAATAAAAGTTTGCCAAATAAGGAATTCAAAAAAGGTAATCTTTTGTACAACCCAACAATACCAAATACTTTGGTTGAAAAGACCGGAAATTTTCTTGTTGAGCAGCATTTTTTTACTGACGACAACCCCACAACTATTGTTTTAGAACAGACCAAAGACACTTTTCTACTCATTATTGTAGTAGAAAAATTATATTTGACCGATACATCTTATGATTATGCGTTCAGACAACTGGCACAAAAAGCACAAATAAATTTATTTGACAAGCGCCCTACTTTTGCTGAACTTGCTGACCGAAACCTTAAAATTGCACGTAGAATAAGATGAGCGGAAGAATCCTTGCCATAGATTACGGATTAAAAAGAGTTGGAATTGCAGTTACCGACCCGCTCAAAATTATTGCAAACCCATTGACAACTGTTGACAATCCCAAACTTTTTGATTTTCTGAAAGAATATTTCCAGAAGGAAACTGTGGAACTCATTGTAGTCGGAGAACCGTTCAGCGAATCAGGTGCTATACAAGAGATGCAAATCGAAGTGAAACAATTTGCCAACAAGCTCAAACAAATCTTCCCTAATATGCCTATTGCTTTCGAAGACGAACGCTACACATCGCGTATGGCTCAGCAAAGTATGATTGCATTTGGAGTCAAAAAGTCAAAAAGAAAAGACAAAAAGATGTTGGATAGCATGAGTGCCGCCCTAATTTTGCAGTCCTATTTAGAAAAAAATTCATGATTTTACCTGTTTACACATACGGACACGATGTTTTGAGAAAAAAAGGAAGTGAAATTCCGCAAGATTATCCTGAGCTAAAAACATTGATAGACAATATGTTTGAAACCATGTATTCTGCCAATGGCGTGGGTCTGGCTGCTCCACAGATTGGGTTGTCCGTAAGACTTTTTGTGATAGATACAACCAAATGGGAAGAAGCCGATAAAGACGAAAGGATTAAGCAATCGTTTATCAACGCACAAATTCTGGAAGAATGGGACGAACCTTGGAAGTTTGAAGAAGGGTGTTTGAGCATACCTGGTATTCGTGAGAATGTAAGTCGTAATGCAAAAATCAGAATTCAGTATCAGGATGAAAATTTCAAAACATACGAAAAAGAGTTCAAAGGCGTTGCTGCACGTGTGATTCAACACGAATATGACCATATAGAAGGAATTTTGTTTACCGATAAAATCAATCCGCTTAGAAAAAAACTCCTCCAAAACAAGCTCAAAGACATGAGCCGAGGCAAAGTACGCGCAGACTACCCTATCAAACCCTCCCGCAAAAAATAATAACAATGCTTGCACGACTGCAACTGATCAGACCGCTCAACCTGCTGTTTATTGTTTTGGGTCAAATCGCACTGTTGATTCATTTGATTACTGACACTGAGTTTGTACAAAGTTTCTATTTAATTTTCAGCACTCTGCTTAGTGCTGCTGCGGGCTATGTAATCAATGATATTTTTGACCGCAAGACGGACGCAATCAATCGTCCCAAACGTCCCCTTGTTTCCGGCAAAATCTCATTGACTCATGCACTCGTATTTTATTTCACACTGCTTTTTTGTTCATTACTCATTGCCTACTTAGCACAAATACAAGGATTGGTATTCATTGTTCTTATCATCAACATTGCTTTGTTTCTATATGCTTGGTATGTCAAAAGAACAGCCATAATCGGCAATCTTCTTGTAAGCGCTTGTGTGGGCAGTGTTTTCGTGCTCTGCAATATTTTGATTGACGAACCCTCACCAATAGCATCAGGCTTGGGTGTGTTTGCAACGGCTGCTACATTTTTAAGAGAAAACTACAAAAGCATAGAAGATATAAAAGGAGATAAAGAAGCCGGGTACAGAACTCTTCCTGTTTTGCTGGGTATAGAACGTTCTATGTGGTTTACAGGCATCTTGAGTATTTTGTTTGGCAGCATTCTGCTCTACCGTTTCAATCTGCCCATTGCTACCGGTATTTCATCTTTTACATGGGCAATTATAACACTCAGCGGAGGTGCTTTTTTTATAGGTATAGGTATTTACAGTTTGTTAAAACCCAATATTGATACAGCACACAAAGGTTCTTTATCAAGCAAAATTATGATGTCCTTTATCACTCTGATGATTTTTGCTCTTTAGCAGCTTATTTTCAACAAGACAAAAACTCCCCTTTCTCCGTCAAAAACTATCCACAAAATGTGGATATATATAGTCCTACATCCTTTGCCACATCAAGGATTAAAACTACTTTTACAATCTTAAAATTTACGCAGAAAAAAAACATCAAATGACTAACGAATCAAGCAAAGATTATAGTGCGCAGAGCATTCAAGTTTTAGAAGGTTTAGAAGCGGTTAGAAAAAGACCCGCAATGTATATCGGAGACGTAGGACCAAAAGGTTTACACCACTTGGTTTACGAAGTGGTAGATAACTCCATTGACGAAGCACTCGCAGGACATTGCGACAATATTGAGGTGAGAATTTTAGAAGGAAATTCTATTTCGGTAAAAGACAATGGACGTGGTATTCCCGTTGGAATGCATGAAAAAGAAAAACGTTCTGCACTCGAAGTGGTAATGACGGTTTTGCATGCCGGAGGTAAGTTCGACAAAGATTCATATAAAGTTTCAGGCGGACTGCACGGTGTGGGTGTATCTTGTGTTAACGCGCTTTCATCGCACATGACCGTTGAAGTACATTTGGGCGGCAAAAAATACATGCAAGAATACAACATTGGCAAACCTTTATATGATGTGAAAGAAGTGGGAACATCCGATTACAGAGGCACAATCGTTACATTCACACCCGACACAAGTATTTTCTATGCACCTGAATACAAATACGAAACTCTTGCCAACAGACTGCGTGAACTCGCATATTTGAACAAAGGAATTACACTCAGCTTGATTGATGAAAGAGAAAAAGACGAAGAAGGTAATTTCAAAACAGAAACATTTCACTCAGAAGGCGGATTGAAAGAGTTTGTTGAATACCTTGATAATACAAGAGAAAAAATCACTTCTACTCCTATCTACGGTGAGACAGAAAAAGCCGGTGTACCGGTTGAAATCGCGTTTCAATACAACACAGGATACAGCGAAAATCTTCACTCCTATGTCAATAATATCAACACCATAGAGGGAGGTACTCACATAGCCGGATTTCGCAGAGCATTGACCAGAACCTTAAAATCCTATGCAGAAAAAGAAGGCTTACTCAAGAATCTTAAATTTGAAATAAGCGGAGACGACTTCCGCGAAGGCTTGACCGGAGTTATTTCGGTAAAAGTTCAAGAACCTCAGTTTGAAGGACAGACCAAAACAAAGTTAGGAAATAATGAGGTGATGGGAGCAGTTGATCAAGCCGTAGGCGAATACTTGGAAAACTATCTTGAAGAAAATCCTCGTGATGCCAAAACCATTGTAAACAAAGTAATACTTGCTGCAACTGCCAGACATGCTGCCAGGAAAGCAAGAGAAATGGTTCAACGCAAAGGTGCGATGAGCGGAATGGGACTACCGGGTAAACTTGCCGACTGTTCTTGGACTGACGCAGACAAATGTGAAATATATCTTGTTGAGGGAGATTCCGCAGGCGGAACGGCAAAGCAAGGCAGAGATAGAAACTTTCAAGCAATCCTTCCTTTGAGAGGTAAAATCCTAAATGTAGAAAAAGCCCTTGAACATAAGATTTACGAAAACGAAGAGATTAAAAACATCTTTACCGCACTGGGCGTAAAAATAGGAACTGCAGAAGATGATAAGGAATTGGATATCTCAAACTTGCGTTATCACAAAGTAATTATCATGACCGATGCCGATGTTGATGGCTCACACATCAGAACCTTGATTTTAACGTTATTTTTCAGATACTTTAAAAAACTGATTGAGAACAAATATATCTACATAGCTACCCCTCCACTCTATCAAGTAAAGAAAGGAACAAACATAGCTTATGCATGGGAAGACGCTCAAAGAGATGCTTTGATACGTGAATTTGCCGGTAATGCAAGTCTTGACACAGTGGGTGTTCAACGATACAAAGGTTTGGGAGAGATGAACTCGGAACAATTATGGGAAACTACGATGGACCCTACTCGCAGAACACTTAAAGTAGTTACGCTTGAAAGCGCAGCAGAAGCCGATCATACATTCTCCATGTTAATGGGAGATGAAGTGCCACCACGCAGAGAATTCATTGAAAAAAATGCACGCTACGCAAATATTGATGCATAATATCTAAAACATGGCTGGTTTTGCAGAAGTACGGTCTTTTTTGTTTGTTTATGAAACTTCTTTGCCCAAGCAAGACATTGAAATGATTCAAGAGTTTGCCAATGAATTGAAGGCAGAAAGAAAAGATGTCTTTTTTCTGATTTACCATGATTTCAAAAAAGTACCGGATGGCACTTTCGTCAAATCCTTTGATATTCATATTTGCAAAAAAGATTTCAATTTGATGAAACAACCGGTCTCGTCTTTGACAAAGCGACAAGCGGGCATGAATTATGATTTCTTGTTTTCTTTTTTGAAGAATCGAAATCCAAGACTTGAAAATTTTATCAAAAAAAGTAAAGCACAAATAAAGATAGGCAGAGCCGAATTGACACGCAAACCGCTATATAGGATTACATTTGGCTCAATAGATAGAGAAATTACTACAGAAGAATTTCTGCACATGTCAGGTAATTATTTAACCAAAATAAAATTAGAAAAATGAATGAAATAAAAGGTGCCGGAGTGGCACTTGTTACACCCTTTAAGAAGGATTTAAGCATTGATACAGTTGCGCTCAAAAGATTAGTTGAACATCAATGCAGCAATGGTACAGACTATTTAGTTGTATTGGGTACAACGGGCGAAAGTCCTGTTTTTTCAGAGCATGAAATCCATCTGATTGTGGATACTGTGAAAGAAGCAAACAACAATAGACTTCCTCTGGTACTGGGTGTAGGAGGAAATCATACAATGGGTGTAATGGACAAATTGAAAACACTGGATTTAAAAGGATTTTCAGCTATTTTGAGTGTAAGCCCATACTACAATAAACCCAATCAAGAAGGTATTTTTCATCACTATAGCTCTTTGGCTGATGCTTCCCCACTCCCCATTATCCTTTATAACGTACCGGGCAGAACAGGATCAAACGTTAATGCTGAAACTACTCTCAGACTTGCAGAGCACAAGAATATTTGTGCCGTGAAGGAAGCCAGTGGCAATTTTGCTCAATGTATGGAAATTATCAAACACCGACCTTCAGGATTTATGGTTATCAGTGGCGATGATGCGTTCACTTTTCCTTTTATTGCTATGGGTATGGATGGGGTTATCTCCGTAATCTGCAATTCATTTCCAAAACAATTTGCACAAATGGTACATGCAGCTTTGGCAAATAAAATGGATGAAGCACGCACCTTACACTATCAATTATTAGACAGCATGAATCTCATTTTTGCAGACGGCAGTCCCGGTGGTATTAAAGAAATATTGCACTATATGGGAATTTGCGAAGCAGACGTAAGACCTCCGCTATATGCGGTCAATAGCACTGTCAAAGCTAAATTAATCCAGACTGCAAAGGAAATAGTGGGCTAAAATCCACATATAAGACTACACAAGAGAATTACATAAGTTCTTTTAGTGGTTTTGTACCAAAGCCCCTTATTTCATTTAGTTGTCACTCATATATTAGCTATATTTGCGACCATAATATTTTATAATTCGAAATGAACGTAAAAAGTTATTTGTACAACGCTGACGTAAACTATATAGACGACCTTTATAAACAATACCAGAGTGACAAAACATCCGTAGATTTCGGGTGGCAAAAATTCTTTGAAGGATTTGAGTTAGGTCAAGGGAAAGACTTGTCTAATCAAGCAATCTCGGAAGATGCATTGAAAGAAATCAATGTATTAAATTTGATAAACGATTATCGCAAACGCGGACACTTATTTACCCGTACCAACCCCGTCAGAGACCGCAGGAAATACACTCCCACCCTCGACATTCAAAATTTCGGGTTGGAAGAAGCAGATTTAGAAAAAACATTCAATGCCGGTGTAGATGTGGGTATTGGACCTTCTAAACTCAAAGACATTATTGCCCATCTGCAAACCACATACTGTGAATCAATCGGAATTGAATATATTTACATACGTAATACCGATAAATTCAATTGGCTGAAGAATATTTTTGAAACCACCAAAAACCAACCTAATCTCAGCCTAAAAGAAAAAACCCGTCTTCTTGAAAAACTAAATCAGGCTGTTGTTTTTGAAAATTTTCTGCATACCAAATATATCGGACAAAAACGATTCTCCATTGAAGGGCTTGAGTGTTTAATACCGGCATTAGACTCTGTGATTCATTACGGTTCGGAGTTGGGTGTAGATGAATTTATTATAGGAATGGCTCACAGAGGGCGTTTGAATGTGTTGGCAAATATTTTTCATAAAACCTATCAAGAAATATTTTCCGAATTCGAAGGAAAAGTATTTGAAACAGAGGATTATAACAATGAAATCTTTGAAGGCGATGTAAAATACCATCTTGGCTATTCATCCAATGTCGTAACAGAAAGCGGCAAACAAGTTCATTTGAGCATGTCTCCCAACCCTTCTCACCTTGAATCCGTTGCTCCGGTTGTTGGCGGCATGGTACGTGCCAAATTGGACAACAGATACAGAGGAAATTTTGACAAAATTTGTCCCATTATCATTCATGGAGATGCGGCACTTGCCGGCCAGGGCATCGTGTATGAAACCGTTCAAATGAGTGGACTTGAAGCAAACAAAATCGGGGGTACAATTCACATTGTTACAAACAATCAGGTAGGTTTTACTACCAATTACCTTGACGGCAGAACCAGCACCTATTGTACAGACGTGGCAAAAGTTACACATTGTCCGGTATTGCATGTGAACGGAGATGATGTAGAAGCGGTTGTACACGCTATTAAAATAGCCATGTCCTATCGCAATCATTTTAATTCGGATATTTTCATAGACCTATTAGGATATAGAAAATATGGTCATAATGAGGGAGATGAGCCACGTTTTACCCAACCTTTGCTATATCAAATCATTGCAAAGCATCCCAATCCGAGAGAAATATACAAGAACAAACTCCTTGCACGCGGAGAGATTGATGCCCAACTTGCAAAAGACATGGAAATCAAGTTCAAAAGTCTATTGCAAGAAAAATTGGATATAGTACGAACTGCAAAAAAGCCAATAAAAGAGGTAGAACAAGGTGTGGTAAATCAATGGGCTAAATTTGACATACCCGGCACCCAAACTTTTAACAAACCGGTTGATACAAAATTTGACCCGAAAAGATGGATAGAAATTGCACGGAAAACAACTTCAATCCCTGAAGACCACCCTTTGTTCAAGAAGATTGAACAAGTTTATCATCACAGACAAGAGATGATAAAAATTGACAACTATGATTGGGCAATGGGAGAATTGATGGGTTATGCAACCCTACTTGACGAAGGTTACTCAGTACGCCTTGCCGGACAAGATTCTGAAAGAGGCACTTTTTCTCATAGACATGCCGTAGTAAAAAAAGAAGATTCTGAGGAAGAATATATCCCATTACGTCATGTGAGCGAAAAACAAGGACATTTCTTTGTTTATAATACCTTGCTCAGCGAATATGCAGCGTTGGCTTATGAATTTGGTTATGCGTCTGCTACGCCTAATACACTAACACTATGGGAAGCTCAGTTTGGAGATTTTTCAAATGGAGGTCAAATAATCACAGACCAATATATATCTGCCGGATTTGCTAAATGGGGACGACAAAACGGGCTTGTAATGTTGCTTCCACACGGTTATGAAGGACAAGGACCTGAACACTCTTCGGGCAGACCTGAGCGATTTTTGCAAATGTGTGCAAACTACAATATGCAGATTGTTAATTGTTCAACGCCTGCTAACTTGTACCATGTATTCAGAAGACAGATGAAACGCAATTTTAGAGTGCCTCTCATTATCTTCACACCTAAGAGTTTATTAAGACATCCACTGTGTGTCAGCAAATTAGCCGACTTTACGCAAGGACAGTTTCAAGAAGTGATTACAGATGTATTTGCAACAGCAAAAACAGCAAAGAAAGTTTTGTTTTGTAGCGGCAAAGTGTATTATGATTTACTCCAAAAACAATCAGAAGATAATCGCAAAGATGTTGCCATTGTTCGCATAGAGCAGCTATACCCTCTTCCTGAAAAACAAATTGAAGATATTATGAAGTCCTATAAAGATGCCAAATTTTATTGGGTGCAAGAAGAACCCAAAAATATGGGCGCATGGACTTATATGATGCAACAAGAATTGAGCAACCCTCTTGCATACATTGGACGCAAAGCCAGTGCCAGCCCTTCAACCGGATTAAAATCCGTACATGAGAAAGAGCTTGCTGATATACTTACGCAAGCATTTAAAATTGGATAAGCACATCCCGTCTTAGTTGGCTTGTTCCAACCGGGGCTGCTTGGCAATAACACCAACAACACTCGGCTGTGTTGACGAATGCGTTCGCGGGGCAAGCTTTATAAATGAAATGATAAATCTACAAATTATCCAATGGACTTTTAATTTTAGTAATACTTTTATCCGTAACTTGAGTATTAATCAAGGTTGTTTTAATATCTTTATGTCCTAAGAGTTTTTGAATCAAACTTATATCAGTACCCATTTCCAGCAAATGAGTTGCATAACTATGTCTTAATCCATGGATTCCAATAGTTTTCTTAATACCAGCTTTTTTCATCGCATTCTTAAACACAAGCTGCACACTTCTCACAGAAAATTGCCCACCGTTTTTTCCTTCAAACAAATAATCCTCCGGACGATACTCCAAATAATACTGCCTCATCTCTTCCAAAACAGAATCAGGCAATTTTACCATTCTATCCTTCTTCCCTTTTGCATTTTTTATCAAAACAATCTTGTTCTGACTGTCTATATGTTCCATTTTGAGATTCACAAGCTCACTTACACGAAGTCCCATGCCATAACATAGTTTGAGGATTAGCTTGTGTTTACTATTTTGAGTAATCTCAATAATTTTTCTTACTTCATTCATACTTAGTGCTTTGGGGAGTTGAAAAGGTTTTTTGGGTCGAGGAATATCAAAAAACATCTTATCCTTGTGCAATACCTGTTCAAAATAAAATTTAATAGCATTGATTCTACTATGAATGGTATTTTCAGACAATTTAAGATCCTGCACACAGTATAAAAAATAACTTTGTAAGCGTTCCGGTGTTATTTGGGAAACCGATACATTTTTTAATACCCCAAGAAATTGGGCAAACTCAGTAGAATATGTTCTTTTCGTATTGGGCGAATAAGATTTAAGTTCCAATAGGTTTTGAAACTTAGTAAACTCAGCTTTATTAACTTCCCCAATTTTGTTCAGCACTTCATCCCCCACCACATTACTTTCCCACCCAATTCGGTTTCTATTTGATTTATTATTCAGCATATACCAATATTTATGAGATTGTGACCACCTCATAGGTAACATGTTTTTCAACTGGGCTACTAATTTCATGTCTTTTTCAAACCGAATCCAAATTACACTTTGTCCTTTGTGTTTTCCGGCCTCAAAAACAACTCCAATACTATTGGGGTTTATCAAATCAATTTTCGAATTCTTAATATCCATATTCTTTCCTCTACTAAATATCTAATTTTATTCGCTTTAAAAATATCTGCAAATATAATCAATAACAATGAAGCAGAATCCAGACTTCTGTCAAAAAATAAATTCACTTGCGTGAATGGAAGGTTTGATTTAGTATTGCGCATATTTAGGAGTTAGCGGTCATTGTAGAAAAACGCACCCCTAAAAATGACTGAATAAAAAAGATAAGTAAATTCTAAACCTAAAAATGTAAAAAATGAACGACATACTTAATACATACAAACCTGACAACTTTCATACAGTTACTCCATATCTTTTTGTTGACAAACCACAACTCTTAATTGACTTTCTGAAAAATGCCTTTTTTGCGAAAGAAATTAACCGTTCTGTAAACCCAACCAATGGAGATATAGCAAACTGTATTCTGCAAATAGGCGACACTTGCTTTATGATTAGTCAAGCCAGAGAACAATTTGAAGGAATGAGAACAGCACTTTATCTTTTCGTTGACGATGTAGAAGCTGTTCATCAAAGAGCCGTTGACAATGGAGCGAAAATTGAATTTGAACCAGCAGATATGCCATACGAAGACAGACAATCGGGTATAATTGACCCTTGTGGAAATTATTGGTGGATTTCAAAACGACAAGTAAAAAAGGGTTATCACGAATAAAAAAATACACGAAAACAACAACGAACCGCTAACATGGGTAACCGTTGCACAACCACCTCATTAAGCAAACCAGTATCAAAAACGCCTAAAAAACGGCTTTATTAGAAGCGATTTAAGCAAGGTTTAGTTGAGGAGCAGAGAAAAATAGCTGTGTTTTTGGGTGGCGCTAAAAAGACTTATTTCAATTTGGAGCAGCGTGTTTTCAATAAACCCGAATATTCCTTGCGGAACTGCTAATTCTTGGGCATTGCTCCGGACTTTTTTAGGCACAAATTTCAATAGTTTTTTCAGGTTGTAGGCTAAAGCTGCCATCAACACATGTTTATTGGCTGCTTTCATGCCCGTGCATATACTTTTTTCATGCCCATAAAGTTGATGAGTGTGCCTAAAACGGTTCTACCGTGCTACTTCTGCGTTTGGTGAGAAAACGGGTGTAGTTTTTGTCTTTGTTCAGCTTTGCATGCATCTTGTCGTAGAGCGGTTTATGAATGCTGTCATCGATTTTTCTTGAACTTACTTACCTTGCCACAACAAGCTTCCCAAAGGACATTCCCACAACTACCTTTCGCTGCTGCGATATACTTTCTTTTTGATATCCTTTGCTATCGGTTTTAATGCCTTTGAAGGTGAGTATGGCTTTGTTGCCGCCTGTTTTAATAACATTCATATTGGTTCTGTTCTTTGTTGTAAATAAATCCTTCTCGTTCTGCTTTGTACTGACCAAAGTTTGGGGATGTAGGCATTGATATTGTTTTTCTTCTAAATACTGCAATGCTTCACCACTGCTGTAACCGGCATCAGCCAAAACTTCATCTAACTGCAAATGATTTTGTTCAAAGTTCTCTATGGTTTGGTCCATTACTTCTGGAAAAAATTGCACTGTCTTTACTCCCTGCAGTGCTGGCACAAGCGCCTGTAATCACATGGTGGGCATCATCAACGGCTAATTGTCCTGCGTAATTCAGTTGCTGGCTTTCGGGCTTTTACACTGATTTTCGCATCCGGGCCGGTGGGTGAATAATGCGTGTGGTTGGAAAGGAATTTAGGGCGTATTTCTTCCCGTCTTCATCTTTTGCGCTCGCTCTTGGTGTTGCGGGCATGCCTTTGTAGGCTTCTTCTTTCCATTTGTGATGCCGCTCTACCAACTTTTTCCTTTCTGTTGTTACCTTAAACTCACTGTTTTCTTTCAGTTCTTTATTAAGGCGGAGGCATCTTCCAATACTTCTGATTCGACTTCGCTCACCACAAGCTTTTCTACCAAACTATCCATACTGGCATTGGCTTTAATGTAGGCGCTGTCCACTGCTTGGCGTTTGCCGCGTACCATCCCTTTTTCTACACATTTTGAAAGTATTTTACGAAACAATTCCAGAAATACTTCTTCGCCCAATAGCTGTCTTGTTCTTGATATAGTGGAATGCCAAGGCAACTCTTCATTCAAGTCGTAACCTAAAAACAATCGCACATCTAAGCAGTTGCTGCAATAGCGAAGCAAAGCCCTGTCGCTGTTGATATTGTTCAAATAGCCAACTAATAATATCTTAAAGAAAACTACCGGATCAATGCTCTGCTGACCTTCTGTACCATAGTATTTTTTGGTTTCGGAATATAAAAATCCAAACTCTAATTCACGGTTTACTTTGCGGTAGAAATTGTCTTGAGGAACCAAGCCGTCTAAGCTGAGTTCGTAAAAGAGTTGCGGATTGAATTTTTTATGTCCCTGCATAGTGCAAAAATATACATATTTAACTAATTATCAAATTGTTATGACATTTTTTGTATTCTAATTTTTATTTTACTTTTGAGTCGTGCAACAGGTACATCGTATTGGCAATAGTGGGGCTGACAGTTGTAAACTCGACATTTGTATTTCTATTGTGCATTTGTACAAATATTGAGCTGAAGTTTTTCAAATGCCCCACCATCGCCAATACGTAAACCGTTATGCCTCATTGTAAAAAAGCCGACCGCACATTCAAGCACATTTGGTTTTTTGCCGACACGCAAAGTTCAAACTAAAAAACCAAAAGAGCTTGAATTTTACCTACGCTCGATAAAATAATATTTGTAACTTTGCGTTGTTGAATTTATGACAAGACAAATTTCCATATTGCTGATTATGATGCTTGGTTTCTTTCTGACACCAACATTAACCTATGCTTGTGGAAAAAAGACTGAAAAAACAGAAAAATCTTGTTGCGAGAAAAGCACTTCACAAACAGGTAATTCGAAAGACTGTTGCAAAAAAAGTCATTCACAAGATGACAAAAACGATGACGACTGTAACGGACAATGTGGAAATTCATCTTGCCATTGCCCAACTATAAACATCACTATTGCACTACCTATTTTTCCCGAACTGAAACATAGCGTTTTCTACGCTAAAAAACTGAATTTCTTCTATACAGAAACCTACATCTCTTCGGGTTTCCGTTCTATTTGGCAACCGCCAAAAATAAGCTAAATTCTTGACTTAACAGCCATAGGACTGTTCTGTTGAAAGCAAAATAAATGCTTTCAGAATTAGTATATTAATAAAAATTAGAAATTTCAATAATTAAACGGAGTTCACAAATTCCGCTTCTCAAAATGTTATCATTATGAGTAAATCATTAAAATATTTAATGACCGCATTGGTAATGCTGTCATTCGGAGTTAGTAATGCTCAAATTAAAAACTCAAAAACTGAAACACACGACCATTCAAACCATACGGCAACAACCGAAAAGCAGGAAATAAACCAACTAAAAGCTGTTTTTGAAGGTTATTTTGCCGTAAAAGATGCTTTGGTAAAAGCCGATGCAGGTACTTCATCTACAAAAGCTGCAGAATTGCTAAAAGCTATCAAAGCGGTAGAGATGACCAAACTTTCGACTGACGAACATACAGTTTGGATGAAAGTAATGAAAGATTTAACGGCAAATACCGAAAAGATGGCTACTTCCAAAGATATTACCAAACAAAGAGAAGCCTTTGTCATTCTATCAACGAATATTTATGAATTGGCAAAAGTGTCTAGGAAGGATGCCCCGATTTACTACCAACATTGTCCAATGGCAAACGGTGGCAATGGCGCAAATTGGTTAAGTAAAGAAAATGCAATCAAAAATCCGTATTACGGTTCAAAAATGTTGACTTGCGGTAGCACAGTAGAAACATTAAAGTAATTGTTAACACTTTTAAATCAATGAAACGATGAAAAAATATACTTGCCCGATGCACCTACAGGTGATAAAGGACGAACCGGGTAAATGTCCGCTTTGCAGAATGGATTTAGTGCCGATGGGTAGCTCTAAAAATCAATCGAACATTCATCACACACACAAAGAACATTCTAATCATAGCCATCATTCAGAAAATGGCTATAACAAACACGAAGGACACCATACAAGTGATTTTATGAAACGCTTTTGGATATCGCTGATATTGACTATTCCAATCCTTTTGCTTTCAGAAATGATACAACTTTGGATAGGATTTCATATTTCTTTTTCGGGAGATAAATATGTGTTGCTAACGTTGGGAACAGCCATTTATATCTATGGAGGAATGCCCTTTCTTAGAGGAATGATTGGCGAAATCAAAGCCAAAGCCATAGGAATGATGACACTTGTTGCCATAGCCATATCTGTTGCTTACATCTATTCCGTTGCTGTTGTTTTTGGCTTGCAGGGTATGGACTTTTTCTGGGAATTGGCAACGCTTATTGTCATTATGCTTTTGGGACATTGGTTAGAGATGCGTTCTCAAATGGCAGCATCAAAGGCATTACAATCTTTAGTAGCCTTATTACCAAACGATGTTACCGTAGAGCGTAACGGTGAAGCAATAAGAATAAAACTCGAAGAACTGAAAAATGGCGAAAAGGTTATCATTAAACCTGGCGAAAAAATTCCTGCGGACGGATTAGTAATTGAAGGATTTTCTTCTGTAAACGAAAGTATGCTTACGGGAGAAAGTATTCCCGTAAAAAAAGAAGTGGATGGAAAAGTAATTGCGGGTTCTATCAATGGTGACGGTGCGTTGAAGATAAAAACAACTGGCGTTGGAAAAGACAGTTATCTCAATAAGGTAATCAATCTAGTTCAAGCTGCACAGGAAGCAAAATCCAATACGCAAAATCTTGCCGACAAAGTAGCCAAATGGCTTACTTTCATCGCCATTGCCATTGGAATTAGCACCTTCATTTATTGGTATAGCAGTAGTGGCGATATTGCTTTTGCTTTAGAAAGAATGGTTACGGTGATGGTAACGGCTTGTCCTCACGCATTAGGGGTAGCTATACCGTTAGTAGTTGCTATCTCCACAACGCTTTCGGCAACCAACGGTTTACTTATTCGCAACCGAACTGCATTTGAAACCACACGAAAATTATCTACTGTTATTTTTGACAAAACAGGAACACTTACCGAAGGTTCTCACAGGGTGGAAAATATCTTTCCAATGACAGATAAATATTCTGCGAATGAAATTATTCAATATGCAGCAGCTATTCAGCAAAATTCAGAACATCATATTGCAAAAGGTGTGATGCAGACGTTAAAAGAGAAGAATCTTACTTTATGGAAGTCTGAAAACTTTAACTATATGCAAGGTATTGGTGTGAGAGGGGGTGTAAATGGAAAGGAAGTTGTAGCAGCAGGACCAAATTATTTCAAAGAGAATAATCATACAATTCCTGAAATTCCAAAAGAAATCAATCAACATTCTGAAACCGTAAATTTTGTTTTAATAGATAATGAGATAATTGGGATCATTACTTTGGCTGACAGTATTCGTGAAGGCTCTCAACAGGCAATTGACGAATTGCGAAAAATGATTATCAAATCATTTTTGCTCACAGGCGATAATGAGTATATAGCCAAAGCTGTTGCTGATAAATTAGGTATGGATGGTTATTTAGCAAATGTACTTCCCCATCAAAAACAGGAAAAAGTAAAAGAGTTTCAGGCGAAAGGCGAAATCGTAGCAATGACAGGTGATGGTGTAAACGATGCACCAGCTCTGGCACAAGCAGATGTGGGGATTGCCGTAGGTTCAGGTACAGATGTGGCTGCCGAAACAGCCGATATAATTTTGGTAAATAGTAATCCCGAAGATGTAGTAAAATTGATTGATTTCGGCAAACGGACTTATAAAAAAATGGTTCAAAATCTTATCTGGGCAGTAGGCTACAACATTATTGCTATTCCGCTTGCAGCAGGTGTTCTCTACCCGAATTTTGTTTTAAGTCCCGCTATGGGTGCAGTATTGATGAGCCTAAGCACTATTATAGTGGCATTTAATGCCACACTTTTAAAATTAAGTAAAAATAAACAACATTAAAAATTTAGAAAAATGAAAAATATTAAAATTCAAATTATAGCATTGGTTCTTATAGCAGCCACAGTCGTTTCTTGCAATAATTCTTCAAATAAGGAGGATTCAGCCGTTGATACAACAAGCGTAACATCTGAAAAAACAGAAGTCAGAAAAGATGGAATTGCACCAATTTTATCAGGCTATCTGGCATTGAATAATGCACTTGCATCCGATGACAGCAAAGCTGCTGCCGAAGCCGGAAAAAGAATTCTTGACGGTTTGGAAAATGTGGACATGAATAGCATTGCTGCCAACAAAATGAAGCAGTTTATGGAATTAGCTGCTGATGTAAAAGAAAACGCAGAACATATTCGCGACAATGCAGGTAAAATTGACCACCAAAGAGAGCATTTAGAGTTTTTAAGTAAAGACATACTGGACCTGATTACTCTTTTCGGTGCGCCCCAAAAGCTGTATCAAATCCATTGTCCAATGGCAAGTAATGAAAAAGGGGCAGATTGGATAAGCGATAGCAAAGAAGTTAAAAATCCTTATTTCGGAAATGCCATGTTGGGCTGTGGAGAAGTGGTAAAAGAGTTTGACCAGTTATAGCTTTCACTAACTATAAAAACGTATGTTATGCTGAACAAATTCATTAATTACTTTCTAAATAACAGGGTAGTTACCCTGTTATTGTTACTCACCGTGCTGATATGGGGTTTGGTAACTGCACCTTTTAACTGGCACCAAAATCTGTTGCCCAATAACCCTGTCCCTGTTGATGCCATTCCCAATCTTGGGGATAATCAACAGATTGTTGCCACTGAATGGATGGGCAGGTCGCCAAAAGATATTCAGGAGCAAATAACCTACCCGCTTACCACTTCACTTTTGGGCATGCCCGGAGTGAAAACGATAAGGAGCACCTCTATGTTCGGGATGTCCTTTATCTATATCATCTTTGAAGAAAATGTAGAATTTTATTGGAGCCGTTCCCGTATTCTTGAAAAACTCAATTCCCTTCCGGCAGGAACTTTACCAACTGGTGTAACACCCACCTTGGGCCCTGATGCAACTGCACTTGGACAAGTATTTTGGTACACTTTAGAGGGCAGAAACCCAAAAACAGGCAAGCCAACCGGAGGATGGGATCCCGATGAACTAAGAACCATTCAGGATTTCTACGCCAAGTACAGCCTTTCGTCTGCTGAAGGCGTATCGGAAGTTGCTTCTATCGGTGGTTTTATCAAAGAATATCAGGTGGACATCAATCCCGATGCACTGCGGGCATACAACCTGACAATTATGGATGTGATGACCGCTATTCAGAAAAGCAATTTAGACATCGGTGCTGAAACGATAGAGGTAAACAAGGTTGAATATTTAGTGCGTGGATTGGGCTATATAAAAACGGTAGAAGACCTGGAAAATGCCGTAGTAACAGTAAGGAATAATATTCCGGTCAAAATCAAAGATGTAGCTTTTGTCAATCTGGGACCAGCTCCACGCAGAGGGGGATTGGATAAAGAAGGCGTGGAAGCTGTTGGTGGCGTTGTTGTTGCCCGTTTCGGTGCAAATCCGCTGGAGGTAATTGACAATGTAAAAGCAAAAATAGTTGAGATGGAAGCCGGGCTTCCGCAAAAAACGTTGTCCGACGGTTCTATATCCAAAGTTACCGTAGTGCCTTTCTATGACCGCTCCGGTTTAATACATGAAACTATTGGTACATTGGAATCTGCATTGGCTCACGAAATACTGATTTCCATTATTGTGGTTATCGTATTGGTGTTTAATCTCAGAGCTTCTTTGATCATTTCCAGCATTCTGCCACTTGGCGTATTGGCAACCTTTATATTTATGAAATATCTTGGAGTAGAAGCCAATATTGTAGCCCTTTCGGGTATTGCCATCGCTATCGAAGTGATGGTTGACGTGGGGGTTGTCTTTGTGGAAAGCATAATCCGCTACATGGAAGAAGAACGGAAACAAGGTATTGAAAGCAAAGGAAAGGCATTTGTAAATTTAATCTCAAAAGCCGTTTCTGAAGTATCGGGCGCCATCACTACTGCGATGCTCACCACCATCGTCAGCTTTCTGCCCGTATTTGCTATGGAAGCACAGGAAGGTAAACTATTTCGCCCATTGGCATTTACCAAAACTTTTGCCATTACATCTGCATTCATTTTAGGATTGATAGTGATACCAACGATT
Organism: Bacteroidota bacterium; assembly: GCA_023957335.1. NCBI lineage: Bacteria > Pseudomonadati > Bacteroidota > Bacteroidota bacterium. Next base: position 218,355 of record JAMLHC010000006.1, read on the forward strand.
GCCTACTATGTTTTTTCAATAAAAATTGAACGGAAAAAACTAAGAAGGATAATGAATTATATCTTAGTGGTATTGGGTATTGCTTTGTGGATTTACAGCGGAGTTTTTGCAGCTGTAGCTTTGACATTTATCGGGTTAAATAACCTTTTCATCAGCCGGTGGAAAGGAGAACGCATTGCCAATTACGTCAATATTGCTATTACACTGGTAGTAGTTCTCTCCTATCTTTCAGAAGAATGGCTGCCGTTGGGCACTCAGGCGAAATTATCCACAAATTTTGTATTTGTATTTATGGCGATTGCCTTTGTACTCGGACTCCTTTGGTTATTGGTTATTTATTATGAAAAGATATTGAGATGGGCATTGACCCACCGTTGGAAATTTATGGCAATTCCAATCCTGACATTGTTTTGGGGTATGCTTGCCTGGCAGGGAACGGACAAAACTTTTGGTTTTGTCGCCAAAGGTTTTGAAAGTGCCGGCTGGAAAAGTTTTAAGGAAACTGGTTTTTGGCAAAAGTCAACCAAAATGTTTCCCGGTATGGGACAGGAATTTATGCCGAGTTTAAACGAAGGTTCTTTTCTGCTGATGCCCACAACTATGCCCCATACAGGTGTTCAACAGAATCTGCAATATATTCAAACTTTGGACAGGCGTATTCAAAATATTCCCGAGGTAGAACTTACGGTTGGAAAATGGGGACGTGTAAATTCTGCATTAGACCCCGCTCCCACACAAATGTTTGAAAATACCATCAACTACATTCCGGAATACATTTTAAATGAAGAAGGACACCGGGAGCGATTTCAGGTAAATAAAAAAGGAGAATATGAATTAATCGGGGGTCAAACATACAATCCTGAAAGCGGGTTCAGAAAAATACCTAAAGACAGTTTAATCACAGATAAAAACGGCAAATTTTTCAGACAATGGCGACCTGAAATAAAGAAAACTGACGATATATGGCAGGCAATCGTCAACGCATCGCATTTACCGGGGATGACTTCTGCTCCCAAACTTCAACCCATAGAAGCAAGATTAGTTATGCTTGCTACAGGAATGCGTGCACCCATGGGGTTGAAAATTTCAGGACCGGATTTGGAGTCTATTGCAACTGCCGGAAAAGAATTGGAAACGGCTCTAAAAGGAGTTCCATCTGTTATCCCATCTACTGTGTTTTATGATCGTGCTATCGGTGCACCTTATGTGGAGATTCATTTGGACAGAAATAAAATGGCGAGATACGGCATCACAGTAGAAGATTTACAGGAAGTGATAAGTTCGGCTGTTGGCGGAATGACATTAACCACTACCGTAGAAGGTCGGGAACGTTTTCCGGTAAGGCTTCGCTATCCACGTGAACTGAGAGACCATCCCGAGGCATTGAAAAAAATAATAATTCCTACCGGAACGGGAACGCAGATACCTCTGGAAGAGGTAGCCCATATAGGGTACGCAAAAGGCGCTCAGATGATACAAAGCGAAAACACCTTTTTAATCGGGTATGTAATTTTTGACAAAATCAGCGGAAAAGCGGAGGTTGACGTAGTACACGAAGCAGATAAAATATTGAAAGGAAAAATAGCTTCGGGTGAATTAAAATTGCCCAAAGGTGTGAGCTATAAATTTGCCGGTAACTACGAGCAACAGGAACATGCCACCAAACGGCTGATGCTTGTTATTCCAATCAGCTTACTTGCCATCTTACTGATTTTATATTTTCAGTTTGAAACCGTAACGGCTTCACTCATTCATTTTTCAGGTGTGTTTGTAGCATTTGCAGGTGGTTTTATTTTGTTGTGGTTATACAGTCAACCCTGGTTTATGAACTTTTCAGTCGGAGGTATGAATATGCGAGATTTGTTTCAGATGCACGACATTAATTTGAGTATTGCGGTCTGGGTGGGCTTTATCGCACTGTTTGGATTGGCAACTAATGATGGGGTCATTATGGGTACTTATATTCACGACACCTTTATTGCCCGCAATCCTCAAACAAAAGAAGAAGTGAGGGAAGCCGTTGTTTATGCAGGTTTAAAACGGGTACGACCGGCCTCAATGACCACCGCCACCGCATTGATTGCACTATTGCCCGTATTGACTTCTACCGGAAAGGGGGCTGAAATTATGGTACCAATGGCTATCCCCACATTTGGTGGAATGTTGATACAATCCATGACCATGTTTGTGGTGCCTGTATTTCAATGTTGGTGGAGAGAGTGGGCAATTCGCAAAGGACATCCAACCGAAAAATAAAAAAGAAATAAAATGGAAAATAAAATTAAAAATATCGGTTGTTTAATCATGTTAGTATTAACAACCATTGCTTTTCCCACACTATTGTTGGCACAAAGCACGGCAACAGATTCATTAGATTATTATATAGCAGTTGCAGTTCAAAATAACCCGGGAACGAAGGCTCAAAAATTGGCTTATGAAGCTTATTTGGAGAAAATACCGCAAGCGGGTGCTTTTGACGACCCCGAGTTTACCGGAGAATTTTACCCTTCTCCAATGAACATAATTGGTGGTCGTTCAATTGCCAACTTCAGTGTAATGCAAAGATTTCCCTGGTTTGGCACAAGAAAGTTAGCACGCATGGAGGCAGGTTACGAATCTGAAATACAGTTTCAGCAGTACAAATCTGAAATGGATAACCTTATATTACAGGTTTCTCTGCAATGGTATGAAATGCAAAAATTGAACGAACAGATTAATAATAATTTAGAGCAAAAAAAGTTTTTAAAAAATCTGGAAGAACTTGCATTAAGGAAATATTCTTCTCCATCAGGTAGCGCCTCACTCGGTATGTCGGATGTGCTTAGAATACGATTGGAACAGGCAGAAGTTGACAATAACATAGAAAGTCTAAAGGCATTACTAAGGTCGGAAAAAGCAAAATTTAATATGCTTTTAAACAGAGATGTGAACGAAACGGTGAATATCGGTAACGCTATCTTCAAAACAACTTTCTTGTTTCAGATTGAAGACATCCTAAAGTCAATTGATGCCAACAATCCGGATTTATTGATGATTGAAAAAGAAATAATGGCATATAAAGCCAAAGCCGAAAAAGACAAAAAAATGAGCTATCCGATGCTTGGCATTGGCGTTCAGTATATGCTCATCGGCAAAACGAATGAAGAGATGTTTAAAATGGGGAGCATGAACGGCAGAGATATGGTCATGCCTATGGTGTCGGTTTCTTTACCTCTATTCCGCAAAAAATACCATGCACAACAAAATGAGAGCGTACTATGGCAGCAGTCAAATAAGGAAAAAAGAGAGAACACATTTAATAATCTCAAAAGTGATTTATATGGTTTTAAAAATCAATTGGACGATGCCGAACGCTCCATTGCTCTTTATGAAAAACAAACAGAACTGGCACTTACCACTTACAACCTGACTGTGCAGGAATTTGTAACGGGCAAAGGCGATTTAACCAATGTTATTCAGGTGCAACGCCAGTTGTTGGATTACCAATTGAAGAAAGCCGAAGCCATAGCAGGTTATAATTCAATGGCAGTTTCAATTGAAAAATTAACCTCTTTTAATACATATCAAAAATAAAAGAAATGAAAAAATTAAAAAATATATTTAAAAACAGAGCCTCACAGTTTGTACTCATTCTGTTGTCAGGCATTTTATTAGGATGGTTGGTATTTGGCAGAACTGAAACCCACGACCATTCAACAGAGGTAGCGGCATCCGAAAAAAGCGGCACTATCTGGACTTGTTCTATGCACCCTCAAATCAGAATGGACAAGCCCGGTAAATGTCCTATCTGCGGTATGGATTTAATTCCTTTAAAAACAAACGATCACAACGACCACTCCAATCATGAAGTGGATGAAGATGCCATCCAGATGACCCCGGAAGCCATTGCATTGGCAAATGTACAAACTACGGTCGTTGGCCATCAAAAGGCAATTAAAGACATGCAGTTGTACGGAACCATTCAGATTGACGAGCGTTTGCAACACTCTCAAACTTCACACGTCAATGGTCGCATAGAAGCATTATACGCCAACTTTACGGGAGAACCTGTAAAACAAGGACAAGCCATTGCCAGAATATACTCTCCCGATTTGATGACGGCACAACAGGAGTTGCTGGAAGCAGCTAAATTAAACGATCTGCAACCGGGCTTGCTGGCAGCAGCTAAGGAAAAAATGAAGTTGTGGAAGATGACTGAGGAGCAAATTTCCAATGTACTGAGTTCAAAAACTGTTTCTCCTTATGTAACTATTTATGCCAATACAAGTGGCGTAATTGTTAGTAAAAATGTGAATCAGGGTGATTATATCAGTCAGGGTACAGTGTTGTATAATATCGCAAACTTAAACCGTTTATGGGCTGTTTTTGATGCTTATGAAAGCGATTTACCCTTTCTCAAAGTCGGCGACCAGTTGGAATATACTTTGCAAAGCCTGCCAGGCAAGACTTTTAAAGGAAAAATCGTATTCATAAACCCTATTGTGGATGCTGCATCGCGCACTGCCAAAATAAGAGTGGAGGTTAACAATCTCCAAAATTTACTCAAGCCGGAAATGTATGCTACCGCAGTGGTTAATGCACCGGTTAGAGGCTCTGGCAAAGATATTGTGGTTCCCAAATCAGCAGTCCTGTGGACAGGCAAACGCTCGGTAATTTATGTGAAAGAACATGGGACTTCCATCCCCACTTTCAAAATGAGAGAAATTGATTTGGGAGCTTCATTGGGCGATAGCTATGTAGTCCTTTCAGGTGTTGAGAATGGTGATGAAGTGGTAACAAATGGAGCTTTTTCTATTGATGCCAGTGCACAATTGGAAGGCAAAAAAAGTATGATGAATGAGACCAAAGGAATGGTTTCAAACGAACATCATCATTAAATAGGTAACAATAAGATGAAACAAAGACCCAAGTGGAAGATGATAGCCCTATCTGTTCTGGGGGTGCTTGTTATTATTCAGTTTTATCAGCCTGGCTCCTATGTGTATCATGGGCGGGTTCAAGCGACTGATTTTATAAAAGTATATAATTCGCCAAAAGCAGTAAGTAAAATCTTGGAAAATTCCTGTTATAACTGCCACAGTAATAATACAAAATATGAATGGTTTGATTATATCCAGCCTGGTAGAATGTTCATTGAATTGCATATTACCAATGGAAAACAGTATCTGAATTTTAGCGAATGGAGCAACTATTATAGTGGAAAACAGGAGCGACTGTTGCAATCAATTGTAACTCAGGTGGAGAAAAATGAAATGCCTTTGCCGTCTTATCTCTGGT
>JAMLHC010000007.1 GCA_023957335.1 Bacteroidota bacterium
TGGTTTTTTATTAATTACTTTCCGAAGTATTGATTAAATATTGTACAGCAAATATACCCCCCCCCCGATAATATATAAACAATTTTTGCAAATAAAGTTATCCATAGCGTTTGTAATTGTAAAACTGAGGGCTGAAATTGTTATTTTGCTTATGTCAGTCCACTTAGATTTCTTATGAAAACCCAGGTCATAATAATTACTCCTTCACAAACCTAGCTTGAAAAACCTCACTTTCTTTTTGAACTTGAATTAAATAAATTCCACTAGCCAAATGTGAAACTGAAATAGATTTTGAAGTATTTTTTGAACTAAAAACAGTTTCACCACTCCAAGTTTGAATTTTCCAACCTAATCGACCAATAGCCGAAACACCAAGTAATATTCCTATACTTCCAAATATTGTCACTAATATAACAATAATACCTTTGTCATCGATACAACATAAAAGCAATTTTGCCACAACAAAAAGCTACTAACAAAACAAAAGCAGTTTCTAATATAGATTTAATATATGATTTATTTACGTCTTAGACATTCATGAATGCAAAGATAGAGTCAGTTGTATTGCATCAAGAATAAAGAAATCATTTTTGTATCTTTGTGGGTTGATAATAAGAATGAGTAAAAAACTGCAAATACGAAACAGTACAGCCGAATTTTTGATATTCACTTCACAAGCAGGTAAAGATGGAATTGAAGTGAGATTTGAAAATGAAACAATATGGCTTTCACAAAAATTGATGGCTGTTTTGTTCGATTGTAGCACTGATAATATTTCACTTCACTTAAAAAACATTTTTAAATCTGGAGAACTTAATGAAAATTCAGTTACCGAGGAATTCTCGGCTACTGCATCCGATGGCAAAAAATATAAGACTAAACATTATAATTTAGATGCCGTTATTTCGGTTGGCTATCGAGTTAATTCTCACAGAGCGACCCAATTTAGGCAATGGGCAACTTCAATATTACGGAATTTCGCAGTTAGAGGTTATGTTTTGGACAAAGAGCGGTTAAAAAATGGAGCCTTTTTAAATGAAGAGTATTTTGAGCACTTACTTGCAGAAATTAGAGAAATCAGAGCAAGTGAAAGGCGCTTCTATCAAAAGATAACTGACATTTACTCAACATCAGTAGATTATAATACAGATTCGGAAACTACAAGGACTTTTTTTGCTACCGTACAAAATAAACTGCATTTTGCTATTCACGGAAATACAGCAGCTGAAGTGGTTGTAAAACGTGCAAATAGCGAAAAGGATAATATGGGTTTGACCACTTGGAAGAATGCTCCAAAAGGAAGAATCCTAAAAACAGATGTATCTATTGCCAAAAACTACCTTACAGAAAAGGAAATAAAACAACTTGACCGTTTTGTAACCATGTATTTGGATTATGCTGAAACACAAGCTGAACAGAATATACCAATGACAATGAATGATTGGGCAAAAAGATTAAATGCCTTTTTACAATTCAATCAAAAAGAGATTTTACAAAATGCAGGAAAAGTAACACAAGCAATTGCCAAATCATTTGCAGAAAGTGAATTTGAAAAATATCGAATAATTCAAGACAAGCTTTTTGAGAGTGACTTTGATAAAGAAGTAAAAAGAATACAGCAGAACGAAAGAAAAAATGATTAATAAAAGAAGGTTTAAATTAAGAAGGTTTATTATCTCCAAAGAAGCAGTTAGTAATAACCAGCTGCTGCTTTGAAGGTTCTAAGTCCTGCTTGTCATTCCTTCACAAACCTAGCTTGAAAAACCTCCCTTTCTTTGTTAATTTGAATCAAATAAATCCCACTAACCAAATCGGAAACCGAAATAGAATTTCCTTTATACACACCGCTTAACACTTCTGCACCAAGGGAATTGAGGATTTCATATTCTGAGTTGGGTTGGATTTCTTTGAAGAAAATCTCTGTTTGTGTAGGATTTGGATAAACTACTTGTAAACCTAGGTTTATTTTAGCAACTTAGCTATAATGTATAGATATGAGAATGTAGTATAGCAAAGTGAGTTATTTTATTCAATCACTTTGATGATGTTCACAGGGCATGCTTTAGCAGCATTTTGTATGGATTCTAATTCGGATTCATGCACTTTGGCGGTATGAAACCCTTTTCTATCATAAGAATTTAATAAAATTGCTCTACCATCTTTTTTTGACATGGTAAATCGTTGTGGAGCAAGCTCTCTACAATAATTACAGCCTATGCATTTATTGCGTATAAGAGTAACCGTAATCATGCTTCCGGGTTGTTAATCAGTTTGTAGAGTTTATCACTCTTGCGGATAACGGTATCTAATTTAATTCCGCAAAGTTCTCCTTTTACTGCTTCTTCTACTGCTCCTTTAGCGGTATGGAGTTCTTCTACTACTTTTTCAATAACTCCAATCTTAGGACCGGTAATCAGAATAGTATCCCCTTTTCTTAACGAGTGTGTTTCGATTAAAAATTCTGCAACGCCAATTTTACTAAAGTAATTATATCCCTTCCCGAGATAAAGTTTGCGTTGCTTGGCTTTGGAGCCGGAGGTATCTGTCCATTCTCCTAATTTTTGTCCCAAATAATATCCTGACCAAAAACCACGATTATAAACATTTTCCATATTCTCTTTCCATTCCAAAGCTTTTTCCCTTGTATAGGTTCCTTCTAAGTATGCATCTACAGCAGCTCGGTATGATTCGGTAACAGTTTTGACATATTCGGGACCTTTTCCTCTTCCTTCAATTTTTAAGACGGTTACTCCGGAATCCAAGACATCGTCCAAGAAATCAATAGTACACAAGTCTTTTGCAGACATAATATATTCATTTTCGATAGCAAATTCGTGTCCTTCTTCTCGGTCAGTAACTTTGTATTCTCTTCTACAATTCTGAACACAAGCACCTCTGTTTGCAGAGGAATTATGAGTGTGCAAACTCAAATAACATTTTCCTGAAACTGCCATACACAGAGCTCCATGAACAAAAATTTCTATTTCAATTAATCTTCCGGAAGGTCCTTTAATTTGCTCTGCTTCAATGGTGTCCACAATTTTTCTAACTTGCACCAAGCTCAATTCTCTGGCTAAGACAATAGTGTCTGCAAAAAGCGAATAAAATTTTACCGATTCAATATTGGTTACATTGACTTGAGTGGAAATATGTACTTCCATTCCAACCGAGCGAGCATAAGCAATCACCGCTTGGTCTGCTGCAATAATGGCGGTTACCCCTGCTTCTTTTGCTGCATTTGTAACTGTTTTTATGATGCTCAAATCGTGGTCATATACAATAGTGTTCAAGGTGAGATATGTGCGAACATTGTGTTTGTTGCATGTTTTCACTATTTCCGGAATATCTTCCAAAGTAAAATTCATGGTGGCTCTTGCTCGCATATTGAGTTGGTCAACACCAAAATACACAGAGTTCGCACCCCCTTGAATTGCAGCCATCAAAGAGTCAAACCCACCTGCCGGAGCCATGATTTCTATATGTCGTTTCATGAGGGGCGCAAATTTATATTGTAAGTTTGGGTACTGAAAGTGAATTTACATGAATACTACATGGACTTTACCCTTCCCATGACTTACGTCCTTTTGGCATCAAAGGTCTTACTTCGAGGTTAACCTGATGAAAATGTGAGGATGTTTCTAATGCCTGTACCATGAAGCTTGCTAATTCTTCGGGCATTAACATATTGTCGTGTGGTTTGATAACCGGGCTGTTGCGAAAAAAGTCAGTTTTTACGCTACCGGGATAAACACAGGTAACTTTTACCCCATAATCGCGAACTTCTTTATATAGAGCTTCGCTAAAACCGCGTACTGCAAACTTAGTGCTGCAATAACCCGCTGTTTGTGCCAGCCCGTCCAACCCTGCGGTTGACGAAATATTGATAATATGCCCCGAACCTTGTTTTTTCATAGAACTCAAAACCCTGCGAGTGCAAAAGAAAAGTCCGTCTATATTGGTGTCAAACATTTCATGCCATTGTTCAACGGGCATTTCTTCCAAAAACCCAAAATACCCCAATCCTGCATTGTTTACCAATATATCTACCGAATGATTGTCTGCCAATATTTGGTCAAAGGCGATATCTACCTCTTTTTGATTGCGCACATCACACAGTATAAAATTATAGTTAGGATGTTGAATTGTATTGTTTCTCCCTAACCCATACACTTTGGCACCTTTAGAAAGTAATTGTTGCGATAAATGCATTCCTATCCCTTTGGAAACACCTGTAATTACTGCTACTTTGTTTTGTAAATCCATGGTACAAAGGTACATTTATTAAATAGATGTAAGAATCTGACATAGCCTATTTGCCCGCACTCAGTGCCGCGAGTTTGACTTGCTTTATCATATTGAGCAACCCATTAGAACGTGCAGGACCAAGATGTTCTTTGAGTCCGATTCTGTCCAAAAAATACAGGTCGGTTTTGAGTATATCTCTTGCCGGCTCATTGTCCATTACCTGAATAATTAATGCAATCAGTCCTTTGGTAATTAAGGTGTCAGAGTCTGCCATAAAATGAACTTTGCCATCTTTTAGTTCTACATCCAGCCATACTTTTGCTTGGCAGCCACGAATGAGTTTGTCATCGGTTTTTAGATTTTCATTCATAGGCGGAAGTTGTTTTCCGGTTTCAATGATGTGTCTGTATTGCTCCATTTTGTCTGTAATTCGAGCAAATTGTGCAATAATTTGTTCTTGTTTTTCCTGTATTGACATGAGTAGGTGTTCTGTCTGATTTGTTTGCCAATATTAGCAAAAATGAACAGTTTCATCATTGCATAAGTAGCAAATAGTTGTATATTATCTATAAATTTATCAGTAGTCGCTTTTGTGTTTACAACAGCATTTCCCTCCCTTGTCGGACAGCTTCCACCAATCTGTCAATTTCTTCAGTTGAATTATAAAAGACAAAAGAAGCTCTGACGGTTCCGGGAATTTGATACAAATCCATTAAAGGTTGTGTGCAATGGTGCCCTGTGCGAACAGCAATCCCTTGTTTATCAAGCAGTACTCCAAGGTCGTAAGGGTGAACTCCTTTGATATTAAAAGAAATAATAGAAGCCTTTTGTGCAGCATTTCCAATGATTTCTAATCCTTTGATTTGAAGCAAGCGGTTTTGTGCATAGGAGAGCAAATGATTTTCATAATCAATCAACTCCGCTCTGTTAAAGCGTGCGAGATAGTTCAGTGCTTCGGCAAGACCAAAAGCACCTGCAATATGAGGGGTGCCTGCTTCAAATTTATAGGGTAATACATTGTAAGTGGTCTTACTCCATGTTACGTGCTCAATCATTTCGCCCCCGCCTTGATAAGGAGGCATTTGTTCCAATAACGATTCTTTGCCATATAAAACACCGATTCCCGTAGGTCCAAAGACCTTGTGTCCGGAGAAAGCAAAAAAATCACAATCTAAATCTTGCATATCCACAGGCAAATGTTGTATGCTCTGTGCCCCGTCTATCAATACTTTCGCTCCATAATTGTGTGCTTTTGCAATTAGGTTTTTGATTGGATTGATAGTTCCAAGTGTATTAGAAACATGGGTCAGTGCAACAAGCCGGGTCTTGTAATTCAGCAATTTTTCAAAATCTTTTTCTACTATCTTGCCTTGCCTATTGACGGGTATCACCTTTAATAAACATCCCTTGCGTTTGCATAATATTTGCCACGGAACAATATTGGAATGATGTTCCATGTCAGATAGCAGTATTTCATCTCCGGATTGCAGCAACTCTCCAAAAGCAAAGGCTACCAAATTAATTCCTTCAGTTGCCCCACGTGTGAAAATAATTTCGTTTGATTGTTTGGCATTGATAAAATGCGCAACAGTTGTTCTCGCCTCCTCAAATTTTCTTGTTGCTTCTTGACCCAAGGCATGAACAGCCCTGTGTATATTGGCATTTTCATTTGTATAAAAATGTTCAACAGCATCAATAACAGTTTGTGGTTTGTGCGTGGTAGCTGCGTTGTCCAAATATGTAATGTTGGGGATATTGTGAAGTAAGGGGAAATCCTTGCGGACCGCGTCTGAATCAAACTTGATTTGTGTTTTCATTGTGTGAAAGATGGTACTTTTATGACTCAAAGTCCAGATAAGTGTTACTCACCCATTTTGACTCCATACTGATGAGACTCCATCCGTTTTTTTGAACAAACACAAATACTTCGGTTCCCTTGGGCAAACTACCCACTTTGGGATAATTCGTTCCTGCGCCTGACCTGAGATTGAGTGTGTCTGCTTTTACCCATGCCCTTTTTACCTCTTTGGTATAACTTTTTGAAACCCAATGTTGTTCTGAAGAAGAAATTTTAAGCCATCCCCCTTTTTCTTCATAAACTCTCAAGATTGCGCCAAATTGGGCGGGTGGTCTGCCGACAACTTTGGGCATCAGCGCTTGGGGTCCCTTGCGAATAACTAAAGAATTTGCAGTTACAATCACATATTTTTTAATGGAGGCGGTTGTAGTTTGTGGCTTGTTCTTGAGTTTGGCTTCCACAAGTGGGATAAAGTTCTTCTCACAGTCGGGTACTTTATTTCCACCAAAGAAATGAGTGCCGGGACATGATTTATTACCTCCTGAGCCATTGTTCCTCTCTCCGGTAGAAAGATTAAACCAATGATGATAAACAATGGTGTTAGTGTTAGGCGTTAGATTGAATTTCTTGCATAATGCTGCTGTAACCGAAAAAATGGCATCTCTTTGTTGCGTGGTCATTTCGTCTCCATCCTTATCAAAATTGCCAATGTTTTCAATGCAAACCGAATGAGCGTTATTGCCAAAAATACATGCAGGTGAATTTTCAAAACTCCTTCCGGTAAGTACAGAACCATCGGGGAAAATACTTAGATGTTGTCCTATATCTGCCCAGCCGTTTACATTGATGTGCGTGTTTTTCATACTCTTTTGCATGTCAAAATGATTGTTGCCCTTGAAATGGGCATAAGACGGAATATAAGTGTGATGTTCCTGAATTTTAACAACAGTTCGGGCTATTTTCAGGTCTGAAATATAAGTATCAAACTCCGTTGCAGTCAGTTTAATAAATCCAAATTTGGTTTCCATAGTGAGGCAATATTACTAAAAAAACCAAGGTGTCCGATTTGTTAAAGAACATTAAAATGATAATGGTTTTTGCGAGCATTTTATAATATACATGATAAGCAAAATCACTATTACTAATTCGTTTGTGCATGAAATAATATCTTTATGGAAAGTATTCGGGTGAATTAATTGTGCATACATCTATTTGTAACTTAATATAAAGCAGTAATTTAATAATGAAGGAATGTTAGAGTCCAAACGGTTATGCAATGAAAATTTCGTCATTAAACATGTCGATTAAAATTACTCATTAAAAAAAATATTAATAAAATGGTGTTGTAATCTGTATGGGGGTTAAAACCAAAAGTAAATAATAGATAAAACAAAAAAGCACGAAAAGCTTTGATAATAAAAGGTAAAAGCCCGAAAAGCAAAAAAGCCCGACCCAAAACGAAAAGTTAATTTACTTCCATTTACTTCCATTTTACTTCCATTTTAGGACGATTTAAAAGCGATTTAAGGATATAACTTCCATTACAACGCCCGAAACCCCGCAAAAGGTTAATTAGCAAGGCAGAAAAGCCTATTGCATTACCACGAAAGCAGCCCCAAAAGGCTGCTTTTTTGCTTTCTACTCGTAAAACCTAAAATACGCAATGGGGACAGTATTGGGGACAGTATTGGGGACAGTTTGATAAAAATTACCCATACTTTTTTCCTTTTTTTATGCTCAAAACAGCCCGAAAATGAGGGATAGACACCCCTAATTGCCGATTTTAGATATATTGAAAATGCGTTAATACTGCTGATTATCAACGCATTTAGCAGTAAAGCCCCCTGAAAAACCTGTTTTTTTCTTTTACTTTGGGATTTTAATCGGGATTTTTTAAGGACTTTTTCCTACTCTATACGGATAGCCCCTATGACAAGCGCGATACCTTTAATCTCACTAAGAGGAATATCAAAGGGAGGATAATCCTTATTATCACTAACAGCAAGCAGGTGTCCCTCCTTTTCGGAAGGGTTGAGCCGCTTACAGATTAACCCTTGATATGCTGTAGCTATTATATAGATTTTATTCCACTGTATAAATTGACTCTCTTTTATAATGAGACAGGCTACAATGTCCCCCGCATTATAGCTTGGACACATACTACTGCCCCGCAGGGCTATCATAAAATCAACCTTCTTAAAGTCAGGCACAACATAATAACCCAAAACGTCATCTTCCGAGATACAAAAATTAGCACTACCAAATCCCGCAGCCGCTTCATGACTTACCAGAGGTATTCTTTCTTTCTCTCTATTTATAGTAATTGCTGGTTCAGCAACAATACTACCCTTATTATCGCCCAATAACATCCCTCCCTGTCCTGTGAGAAGCCATACAGGATTGATTTCGGGGTATTTGGCAACAATAGTTGCCAATGTGTCTGAGCTGAGGGATTTTTCCTTCGCCTTTCCTTTGAAATTACCATAGCTTACATTAAGGTCTTCAAAAAAAGATTCTTTGCTAATCCCTTTAAAATCAGGGATTTTAAGAACCCTGTCCTTTATGTTAGAAAAATAAGTTGCCATTTGCTTGTTTATTAGTAAAAATAGTTACTATCTTTGCGCCCTATAAGGCACACAAATAAGAAAGCAAAGGTATGAAAACGAAAGACATAAGAAACAACTACAATCCGAAAACGCTCCAATACCTCAAAGATAAATATGGATTAACCCTGCGATATGTACGCGCCTCTATTAACAGGGAGAGAAATGGGATAATCCCGACAAAGCTCAGAAAGGAGTACGAAAAAATAGAGAAAGAATTGGCGGGCACACTCAACAAAAACAAAAACGTGCTATGAGTCGTAAAAATCAAAAACATGGCCCTTCACTATGCAGAACGAAACAATCCCGTTTATCTGCACAATTTGACGATACTCGTCTTTTGGAAGTTGCACAAAGTAGGTGTTTTCAAAATGACGGTTCTCGGCTTTCTCTATCTCAAGCTCAAGCAATTCTGAAAAAGCCAGCAGCTCGTCACTTTTGTTTTTTAGTTCTTTATCATCAGCAAAATTCATCAACTGTATCCTGATTTTCATGCAACAAACATACTCAAAATATATAACTATTGACCAGTGGCAATCCGCAGGGCTGTCTTACTTCCAGTATAAGTGGGATAAAAGTCAAGGCAAATTAGAAACTTTGGGTCGCTCTTGTCGCGGAAATGAAATCAAGATATTGATTGACAGCATTCAGGACGATAAGAAGAAACAAGCAATCCTCTCCAAGTTCCCCTCTCCCGAACAGGACACCCGAAACAAAGCACTTTTAGAGCAGATAACCCCTGACCCGACAGCAAAGCAATTTTACCACGACTACCAGCTTGCGGACGGAAGATATCTGCGGGACTTGGAAAATTACAAATACGTGCGTGAATACGCTCGCAATGCTGAGATAATGAATGCACTGCACGCTGTTTTTGTCAATCAAACCAACGCCCGCAAGAAGTTAGGCGGCAATATGAGGAATTTTTGGCAACAGGCAGCCATAGCCATGAACGAAATAAAAGAGCAAACAGGACATACCCTAAGACTAACCAACCCTGTTTCCCTGCAAAGAGCATATAAGAGGTATAGAGAAATGGGCTACGAGGGCATCATAAACCCCCGCTTCTGCAACGACAACAGCCGCAAGGTAACGGTGGATATTGAAAACCTGATAATGTCGCTCTATACCATGCCAAACAAGCCCTTTGCAACTGACGTGCATATCCTTTACCTGTCTTTCCTTGCTGGTAAATTAAAGGTTGCAGACCGTAAGACAGGCGAACTTCTCAACCCCAAAGACTTTTACAAAGACGGCAAACCCATAGAAATAAGCGACTCCACCGTGTGGAACTACTTAAATATGCCACACAATAGGGTGGTAGTTGATAAGCCTCGTAACTCATCACACAGCTATAACAATATGCACCGCCCGCACCACCACCGCGTTGCTCCTGTTTACAGTTTCAGCAAAATATCAATGGACGACAGAGACCTGCCCCGCAAGCTGGCAGGCGGCACACGTGTTAAGGCTTACTACTCCTATGATGTAGCAAGCGGGTGTGTTATTGGTATGGCATACAGCCGCAGCAAAGACGAGGAGTTGTTTCTCGAATGTATGCGTGATATGTTCAGGACTATCAACAGCAACAACCTACCCATGCCAATGGAGGTTGAGGTAGAAAACCACCTTGTAAACAAGTTCTTTGACGACCTCCATGTTATGTTCCCCTTTGTCCGCATCTGTAATCCGGGCAACTCTCAAGAGAAACGTGCGGAACACTTTAACAGGGCAAAGAAGTACTCGGTTGAGAAGTCCTTGCAAATAGGCATAGGGCGTTGGTGGGCTAAGTCAGAGGCTTACAGAGTGGACATGAATAAAGCTGACGACCAGTATCAGGAGAAAGAGTTTACTTATGAGCGACTGGTTGCCGATGATATAGCTGCTTGCAAGGAGTATAACAATCAGCTTCACCCGAAACAGAAGCTATACCCTAATAAAACACGCTGGCAGGTTCTTTTAGAAAACACCAACCCCAACGCTACCAAAGTCAGCAATGCGGTTGTGTACAAAGCCATCGGAAACTGTACCAAAACAAGTATTAAGCGAAACCAATATGTTACCGTCCTGTATGACAAATATGTGCTGCCAAGCGTGAAGGTTCTCGAAAAGCTGCAACCCGCCAACTATGAAGTACAGGCGTATTACCTGCCCAACGAGGACGGCTCTGTTGCTGAGGTCTATCTCTATCAGGGCGACACCTATGTGGGTAAGTGTGGACGTGTAGCGAAATACTCAGAAGCTAAGGCGGAAATGGAAGAGGCAGACCACATCGCCTACATCAACCAAGCCAAATACGTTGCCTCATTTGATAAAATGGTTAAGGAGGGCAAAGAGAAACTTGCCAAACCTGAAATATGGGAAGATGCGGAACTTCCGCAAGAGCCTGCAAAGGTATTGCCACCTGTTGCCGCAAAAGAAGACGACCTGAGCGACCTGCTCAATTTCAATCCTGCCGAATACGCACAAAAAGCCCTGAATGACCTATAACTCATAATTCATAACTCATAATTCATAATTACCATGATAACCCCCGAAATCAAAACAAGAGTAATCACAGGATTGCAAGCCGCAAAACATAACTTTGGCGGCACAGACAGTAAGTTTGCCACCTCACTCGGCATTAATGCAGCGCAGTTGAGCCGTGTTCTCAAAGGCGACTATGACAAAGTATTATCAGATGCCTCGTGGCTGTCCATCGCCCGCAAGTTGCAACTTCCCTTGTTCAACGAAAAGGCATGGAAAACAGCGCAAACGCCTGTTTACACCTACATTTATCAAATGCTCGGCAAGTGCCAGCATGAGAGCATATCCGCCCTCATCTGCGATGCCGCAGACATCGGCAAGACGTACACCGCAAAAGAATACTGCAAAGCCAACAAAAACGCCATTTACATAGACTGCTCGCAGGTTAAAACCAAGCAAAAACTTGTGAGAGCCATTGCCAAAGAGTTTGGCGTAAACTACTCAGGCAGATACTCAGACGTGTACGCAGACCTCGTATATTACCTCACTGCCATTGCAACACCTGTTATCGTGTTGGACGAGGCGGGCGACTTGGCTTATGAAGCATTCTTAGAGCTAAAAGCCTTATGGAACGCAACAGAAGGATATTGCGGCTGGTGCATAATGGGAGCGGACGGATTAAAGGAGAAAATCCGCAGAGCCATTGACAACAAGAAAGTGGGCTACACAGAGATATTCAGCCGCTACGGAAAGCGTTATCAGCGCATCACACCCGAAGGCAGGGAAGAGCAGGAGCGTTTTACCAAGCAGCAAGCCGCACTCATCATTCAGGCGAACGCTCCGCAGGCAGACATTCAGAAACTGCTCCGCAACACAGAGGGTTCTTTGAGGCGCATCAAAAATGAACTAAGCAAGCTCAATCCATGATTTTACAAACATTTACATATAATAATCCTAACTACTTACTCATGACAAGAGCCTACTCAGTAACCTCTATACTCAACACCAAGTTCAAAGAGATGCAATTTGAGGGAGAGTTCCTTGACCTGATAGGCAAGCCCGAACTATCCGGCTGCTGGTTCATTCAGGGTGGCACAGGCAACGGCAAAACAACCTTCACGATGAAGCTGTGCCGCTACCTGTCAAACTTCGCCACTATTGGCTATAACTCATTAGAGGAGGGTGTGAGTCAGGCTTTGAAAAAACAACTGCGAAAACACAACATGAAAGAGCTTGGCAGTCGCTTTAAGGTATGGCATAAAGTAGAGATACCCGACCTGATAGCCAAGCTAAAACAGCCCAAAAGCCCGCAAGTAATTGTAATAGATACCGTTCAGTATGCCTTTGCTTCACTTCGGGAAATTAAGGGCATGATAGACAGCTTTCCGAATAAGCTGTTTATCATCATATCACACGAGCATGGCAAGACACCCGAAGGAACTGTGGCAGTGCGCCTAAAACAGCTTGCGGGGGTTAAAATCAGGATTATAGCCTTTGTAGCCTTCTGCATGAGCCGCTATCTGGAAAACAGCGCAGGCAAGCCCTATGTCATTTGGGAAGAAGAAGCTCGCAAGTTCCACCCATTCTTAGAACAAACAAACACACTCAACATTTTATAATCAAATAACATAAACCCCATGAACACACTAACCCCCGACCAAGCCATTGAGCAAGTCTGTCAATTAACAGGCATGACACACGAAGATTATCACAACCACGTGCTTACATTAGGCACAGCACACTGCCGTCAGATAGTAGTCAGAATGCTGGAAGTGCAGCCATACGGCAGTTTTAAAGATGAGATAAATCTCATTGTAAGCGAGATTACCACCAATCACCTGTACGGCTACTGGGCATACTTCCAAAACGTATGCTACATCAGAAACCAGCGCTTAGTCAACATCTGCGGACAGCTGGACACTGCAACCCAGAGGTCATTCATTCATCGCATTTGGATTAATCAACTGCAACATGACCGCATTATCAGCGTGCCGAGCCATACATGTTTCACGCGCAAAGTAGCAGGTATCGTGCGCGAATTATTCATTAACAACCTATGTAAAGAAATAATATCATGAGCACGGAAATTACGGAAAAATTAATTGCAAACTGGGTGAAGCAATATGAGCAATACCTGCGTGATTT